>CAKZNJ010000375.1 GCA_937129505.1 uncultured Anaerolineae bacterium
AACAATGATGGAACGGTAAACCTAGTTCAGGTGGTCATTAGCAATAATTCCGCATCCATAAACGGAGCTGGTATTTACGACTATAGTGGAAATTTCGGCATTTTCGAGTCTACAATTGAAAACAACGAAACCGGCTCAGGCAATGGCGGCGGACTTTACAGCGAAAGTGGTGGTTCGTTTGAGATTGGTCGCTCGACTTTCAACAATAACTTAGCTGAAAATTTTGGCGGGGCTATTTATCTTGAAAACTCCTACATCGAGGAGATGCTTTGGGTAACCATCAGCCAAAATAGAGCGACGGAAAATGGCGGGGGTATTTACTGCGAGAGTACGAGTGATGCTTGTCTGGGATCATTTAGAGTTAGTGTGGTCAACAACGAAGCGGTCCATGGCGATGCATGGGACATTTACCAAAGCGGTCGGGCGGAGCTTAGAATATCAAATAGCCTGGTTTATAATGAAAAAGATCCAAGCAAAAGTTGTAGGGGCACGATAACCTCATATGGTCATAACATCGATAGCGGCTCGAGCTGTGGGTTTAGCCAGAGCAGCGATCAAAACAACACGAATCCTCTCCTTGGGCCTTTGGCGGACAACGGCGGACTGACGAAAACCCATGCCCTGTTGCCAGGCAGCCCGGCGATTAATGCCGGGAATGAGACTGAATGTCGCTTGGTGCCGTATGACCAGCGTGGTTATCCAAATATCGGTGTATGTGACGTTGGTGCTTTTGAGTACATCGAGCGCATTTTCTTGCCCTTGATTTTGAAGAATCCCTGATCGTCATGCACAAGGGATAGCTTCTCAAAGCTATCCCTTTTTTACCCATTAATGCCGAGAGCAGGGTGGCTTTTTTAGCGCCGATTCGACTGAGAAAAACCGGCGAGGCGGGTTGCCTTAGTCTCTTGGGAAGTTTAGCGATAGCTTATCTTGACTCTCCCCTGAGGCGGAGATCGAACGGATAAATTTTGGGGTGTTCAACGCTCGTTCTAAAATGGCTTGAAGATAGCGTTGCATGATCGCTTCCATTTCTTTTTCCACTGGCAGGGGAATCTTAGCGCGGCGTGCCTCGGTATAGGGGCTGCGCTGTAAGTGACGGAGATACCTCAAGGCTGACAGAGTGATGGGCAAAAGGGAGCGCGGATGGATGGCACAGTTTGGGCAGACCACTCCTCCTAACTCACAGGAAAAAAACTGGTCTTGGGGTTGGATTCCTTCATTGCACACGACGCAGTGAAAGAGCTCAGGGCGGAAACCAACCTCATCGAGCAGTTTGACTTCAAAATAACGCAGCTCAAATAAAGGGTCTTGGTTTTGGCGCAAACGCTCGAATGTTTCAACCAGAAGCTGGTATAAGGAGGGATTAGGTTCTTCTTCTATAGTGAAACGGTCGAGGAGCTCAAGCACGTAGGCAGCATAACCCATCAACAACAGGTCATCTTGGAAGGAGATAGAGGTGCCGATGGTCTCTGCTTGAGTAATCAAAGGGAGGTCTCTGCCTTGCGCAAGCAGAAGCTGCACCCGATTAAAGGGTTCCAAATGACCGGCTTTGCGCGAGCGGCTCTTGCGCGAGCCCTTGGCGATGGCGCGTAACTTGCCGCGTTCACGGCTAAACAGAACAATCAGCCGGTCAGCCTCGCCCCACTCTTGATGGCGGATAATGACCGCTTCAACTCGAAATGCCCGCTGACGTGTTGGCATCTCAGATTAGCCCAATTTGTTTCCCTACTTTATCGAACAGTTCCAAGGCACGGTCAATTTGCTCATCCGTGTGCGTTGCCATGTAGCTTGTGCGCAGCAATTGGCGGCCTTCGGGGACAGCCGGCGATAAGACGGGATTAACGAACAAACCGGCTTCAAAAAGGGCTTTCCAAGCAAAGACTGTGCGCATATCGTCTCCGATCAGAATGGGGACAATGGGAGTCTGGGAGTTTCCGATTTGATAGCCAAGGCGTTTGAGTTCTGTGCGTACTCGCTCGCCGATAGCATTGACCCGTTGCACCCGCTCAGGTTCCTGACGCATAACTTCCAAGGCAGCCAACGCAGCAGCCGCGTTTGCCGGCGGAATACTAGCGCTGAAGATCAACGCCCGAGCATGATGCTGAATGTACTCGATCACTTGTTCCTCGCCAGCAATAAAGCCGCCCAACGAGGCAAAGGACTTGCTAAAGGTGGACATGATCAGGTCAACCTCTTCGGTTACGCCGAAGTGAGCGGCCGTCCCTCTGCCCTGTCCCAGAACGCCCACTGAATGAGCGTCATCCACCATTAGCC
>CAKZNJ010000376.1 GCA_937129505.1 uncultured Anaerolineae bacterium
AGTGGAAATTACAAACACATCGATTCGAAAGCGGATCGAGATGGGCATGTGCTATGTGCCGGGTGAACGGATGATGGCATTAGTACCAAATATGAGCATCGCTGAAAATATGATCCTTAAGAGCTATCGTTATTCACCGATATCGAAGGGATTATTTATCGATCAAAAAAATGTGCAAGCGTATGCCAAACAACTCATCCAGCAATACGAAATAGCAACTCCCAGCGCAGAAACGTCAGTCAAACTGTTGTCCGGGGGGAATATTCAGCGCGCTTTGCTAGCGCGAGAATTATCTCAAACAGAGGGAATATTGATTGTTGCTTATCCGACAAGTGGTTTGGATGTCGGAGCTATTGAGACAATTTGGCAAATTCTTCTCCAGCAACGATGTCAGGGAAGAGCGATCCTAATGGTCTCTGATGATCTCGAGGAGGTAATGACTTTAAGCGATCGGCTAGCTGTAATGCATAACGGCGAAATTATGGGTATTGTTGCAGCCAAGCAAGAGATTCTCGAACAAATTGGATTGATGATGGCAGGAGCACTACGATTACCAACGGAGCAGTGGTTATGAAGCTACGCATAAGGATAGAAAAACGCTTGGATATCCCAAATCATATCCAAGTTTTATCCATTGTTTTTTCCCTCGCTTTAGCCTTTGTCGTTATCGCGATAATTTTTTTGTTACTGGGAGTTGACCCAATCAACGCATATGCTCGTATCCTTAGAGGAGGATTTGGATCGATTTATGGTTTGTCAGAATCGGTTACGAAAACAATCCCTCTTTTATTGGGGGGAGTAGGCCTGTCTCTAGCGTTTAGGGCAAGGGTATATAATATTGGAGCTGAAGGGCAAATCTTAATGGGTGCAATCGTAGGGGGGGGAATTGGGTTAGCTTTTCCCAACTTACCTCGCTATGTTTTGTTACCGCTAATGTTCTTCGGCGGATTTGTTGGGGGAGCGGTGTGGGGTTTGATTCCAGCACTGCTGAAGACTCGTTTTCGCGTGGATGAAGTTCTCACCAGCTTGATGCTTGTATATGTGGCGAGTGATTTTGTAAAGTATTTGGTGTATGGGCCGTGGCGGGGACCTGAACAACGCGGTTTCCCGTACTCTTCTCCTCTTTCTCTTGCTGCTCAGCTACCTCACATCCCCGAAACAAGAATCCATTATCCAACCTTAATTATTGCCTTGATTCTGGCGGTGGTCATATTTTTACTTCTGAGATACACCAAACTGGGTTACGAGATTCGGGTCGTAGGTGAAAACCAAGCAGCAGGTCGCTATGCAGGAATGGATGTCGAACGAGTCGTGTTGATTGTTCTACTGATGAGTGGGGGATTGGCTGGACTGGCCGGAATAGGCGAAATTGCTGGTATTCATGCGCGTATTGGCCCACCGGAAGGCATTTCGCCGGGCTACGGTTTTACTGCCATCATCGTAGCTTGGTTGGCGCGTCTCAATCCTTTGCTGACGATTGTCACTTCCTTCTTGATGGGCGGCTTGCTTGTGGGTGGAGATGCTATCCAGACTGCGTTGAATCTACCTTCTGCAACCATTTACATCTTCAATGGTGTTATATTGTTTTTCGTTATCGCTTCGGATTGGTTTACGTCTCATTTGATAAGGCTGGAGGTCGTCAATGCTTGATTTCATAATTTCCATCCTAACCTTAACAATTCCTGCTGGCACGGCACTGCTGCTTGGGACGCTTGGGGAGGTTTACGCAGAGCGGTCAGGCGTCTTGAATTTGGGAGTAGAAGGTATGATGATCATGGGGGCGGTCACGGGATTTGGCGTGACTTATGTGACAAAAAATGTCTTGCTTGGAATTATGGCGGCAAGCCTTGCTGGAATGCTGATGGCTCTGATTCATGCGTATGCATCAATTACCCTGAGGGTTAATCAGGTGGTGTCAGGATTAGCACTGACCATGCTGGGATTGGGAATAAGTGGAATGCTAGGCAAACAATTTATCGGAATGCCTTTACCCGTAAAGTTAAATCCTCTCACTATTCCAGTGCTCAGTGACATTCCCATACTAGGCGATTTGTTTTTCAGGTATAACATCCTTGTTTATCTTTCGATCATTCTGGTGCCTATTTTGTCCTACATCCTTTATAGAACAAACTGGGGAATTATGCTGCGCTCGGTAGGAGAAAATCCGGCCGCAGCGGATGCGATGGGTGTTAATGTTTTTCGCGTTCGATATCTTGCAGTCACCTTTGGAGGTTTGATGGCTGGGCTAGCGGGGGCTTTTCTATCGGTAGCCTATTCGCCAGCTTGGATAGAAGGAATGACTGCAGGGGCGGGATGGATTGTTATCGCCTTAACTATTTTTGCTCTTTATGATCCTTTCCGAGCAATGCTGGGTGCTTACTTATTTGGAGGCGTGCGCGTATTACAATTTCGCTTACAACCCCTGGGTATACCTGCAAACCTGTTGAATATGTTGCCTTTTTTAGTGACCATTATTGTATTAGTGATTATCTCGGAACAAGCATTTCGCAGACGGATTGGTGTACCGGCTGCCTTAATGCAGCCTTACTCTCGCGAAGAAAAATGAGGCGC
>CAKZNJ010000377.1 GCA_937129505.1 uncultured Anaerolineae bacterium
CCTTATTGATCACCGCGATTGGGGCAGTCGTGGCGGTTTACGCTGGCGGTTACTTTTGGGCCAAAGCGCCGCTGGGCAGGTTCTACTTGTGGTTTTTCTTCTTTATGGCTTCGATGTTAGGGGTGGTTTTAGCCGACAACCTAATCCTGTTGTTTATTTTTTGGGAACTGACCAGCCTTAGCTCGTTTATGTTGATTGGTTTTGAGCATGACCGAGAAGAAGCTCGGGCAGCGGCCATCCAAGCTTTGTTAGTCACTGGTAGCGGTGGGCTGGTGATGCTTGCCGGCTTTGTCCTGTTGGGGCAAATGGGAGAGACTTGGACAATCTCCAGCCTAACTCAAAAAGGCGATCTCGTTCGATCGAGTCCTCTCTATCTCCCTGTCTTAATGTTGATCCTCGTCGGTGCATTTACCAAATCCGCTCAGTTCCCATTTCATTTTTGGTTACCCAACGCCATGCAGGCACCGACTCCTGTGAGCACCTATCTCCATGCGGCAACGATGGTCAAAGCTGGTGTTTATCTGCTTGCTCGTTTGTTCCCCGTGTTGGGGGGAACCCAAACATGGTTCTGGATTGTAGGGGGAATAGGGGCAGTGACAATGATCCTAGGGGGCTACCTTGCTTTGAGCCAAACCGACATGAAGCGGTTGTTGGCCTATTCGACCATCAGCGCATTAGGTAGCTTAATCCTAGCCATTGGCATTGGCAGTGAGACCGCTCTAAAGGCGATGGTGTTGTTTTTGCTGGCACACGGTTTATACAAGGGCACCTTGTTTCTTGTAACCGGTTCGGTCGATCATGAGAGCGGCAGCCGTGATGTCAGGCAACTAGGAATGCTGGCAAAAGCTATGCCATATACCGCCGCTGGAAGCACCCTAGCTGCGCTGTCGATGGCTGGCTTGCCGTTCTTTTTTGGTTTTCTAGCAAAGGAATACCTCTATGAAGCTGCGCAAAAGAGCGGAGGTTTGTGGATTACACTCGCCGTATTGGGGGCTTTGCTCAATGTTTTTATTGCCTTTCGAGTCGGAATCGCTCCCTTTTGGTTTCCCGCTGTTCCTGAAGCGAAGCTACCGAAGAAGGCACACGAAGCTCCGTGGAGCATGAGGATTGGGCCGTTGCTTCTGGGGGCTTTAAGCCTGTTTTTGGGAATATTCCCTCAAAGTTTGAGCGTCTCGTTGATTTCCCCAGCCTTGTCGGCTGCCCTCGCCAAAACGACGAAGGTCAAATTGGCGGCTTGGCAAGGCATAAACGACATTTTCCTCTTGAGTCTGCTGACCCTTGGGGTAGGCTTCGGACTTTTTATCATTCGGGAGGATGTTCAACGGCTAGCTGAGCGTTTAACCCTGCGCCAAGGGTTGGATGCGCTTTATAAGCACTCCTTGGATTTCTTGCTTCGCTTGGCTTCTTTCCAAACGCGTTATCTGCAACACGGTTATTTGCGCTACTATCTAATTACCATCGTTGTGGTGGTTGTGGCGATCACAGCCGGTGGATTATTGCGTTGGGGAGGCGGATACCTACCCCATCTTTCCTTTGATTTACGCTTCTATGAGCTGGGTATATCCATCATCATTGTGCTAGCAGGGGGCATGGCAATACTCTCTCGCTCTCGCTTAGGCGCAGTAGCTGCCCTAGGGGTCGTAGGGTATGGGGTGGCTTCGATTTACTTATTGTTTGGCGCTCCTGACCTTGCAATGACCCAATTCCTAATCGAATCCCTGACGGTTGTTTTGTTTGTGCTAGCTTTTTATCATCTGCCTAACTTCACCCAATTGACGCCCAAAGTGGAGCGCTTGAGGGATGTGTTGATCGCCTTGACGACCGGCGCCTTGATGACCTCCTTTGTCTTCGTTGCTAGCGGGATTCAAATTCATCCCTCCATTTCAGATTTCTTTGTCGAGAATTCTCTGCCCCTCGCGCACGGGCGTAATATCGTGAATGTGATCTTGGTGGATTTTCGCGGCTTAGATACGTTAGGAGAAATCACCGTTCTTGCGGTAGCGGGCATTGGCGTGTTCGCTTTGTTGAAACTGCGTTTGGATAAACGCTTCACCAAAGGGGAGAAAGAAAAAGAATCGGAATCGGTTAAGCGAGAGGGTGAAAAATGACATCGTTGATCCTTCGTACGATGGTACGCTTACTGCTGCCGCTGTTATTAATGTTCTCGGTTTTCTTGCTCTTGCGCGGTCATAATGAGCCCGGTGGAGGATTTGTGGGTGGTTTGATGGCTGCAAGTGGCTTTGCCTTGTATTCGATTGCCTTTGGTTCGGCAACGGCGCGGCGCATCCTACGCATAGACCCGAGCACTTTGATTGGGCTGGGTTTATTCGTAGCCATGTTCAGCGGGTTGATTACCTTTTGGCTGAACCAACCCTTTATGACTGGGCTATGGTTTAAGGTTTCTTTGGGGTCGCTGGGAAAATTAGAGTTAGGGACACCGTTGTTTTTTGATATCGGTGTCTATCTCACCGTGTGGGGAGTTACCCTGTCGACTATCTTTGCCCTCGAGGAGGTTTCTTAGTGCATGGAAATTGTTCTGCCTTTTGTGATTGGCAGTTTGTATGCCATGGCAATTTATATGTTGTTGCGGCGCAGTTTGGTTAAGTTGTTGATCGGGCTAGGCTTGCTGAGCCATGCCAGCAATCTGTTAATTTTTACCGCGGCTGGTTTAACTCGTTCCAAAGCTCCCGTTATCCCTTTGATTGCCGATCAACTTCAATCTCCTCACGCCGACCCT
>CAKZNJ010000378.1 GCA_937129505.1 uncultured Anaerolineae bacterium
TACTCTTTTGCGGTGAGGGAGATCACGCGCTCGCCCCGCCTTGCCTGACGGGCACCGGTGTCCAAGGTTAGGTCGGCAAAGCGCAGGATTTGCGGTTGGGCTGGTTGGGCTCGGCGGAGTAAGGCACGGATGCGCGCAAGCAGTTCGTCCAACTCAAAAGGCTTTACCATGTAGTCATCCGCACCCATGTCTAAACCTTGGATACGGTCGGTGACTGTGTCTTTCGCCGTTAGAATCAAGATTGGAACGGGCCCTCCCGCTCGTAACCGACGACAGACTTCCAAACCGTCCATCCCTGGCAGCATCAGGTCTAATACCACTAGATCTGGAGGGTTATCCCGCGCAATGGCTAAGCCTGTGGGGCCATCTGTAGCGGTATCAACTTCATAACCTTCATAGGCTAAGCCACGCTTGAGAAATTTCAAAATCTGTTCATCATCCTCAATGACCAATACCCTGGCGCTCATGATTTACTCTACCTTTCTATACTTTCACTTGGGCGATGGCAAGTTCCAACGCTTTAATATTATCAGAAATTGATGCTTTGGAGTTAAAGACTGCAGAACCCGCCACTAAGATCGTGGCTCCGGCCTTGACCACTTCTCCTGCCGTGGTAGGGGAAATGCCTCCATCGGCCTCGATTTCAACCTGAGATAAACCATGTTCGTTCAACATATGCTTGAGGTTCGCAATCTTGAGTGTGCTGCGCGGGATGTAAGATTGCCCGCCAAAGCCGGGGTTTACGGACATAATCAAAACCAGATCAACGTCAGCGAGAATCTCTTCAAGCGTAGTGAGCGGGGTAGCGGGGTTTAGAGTCACTCCTGCCTTGACCCCCCCGGCGTGAATCTGTTGGATCACCCGATGGAGATGGGGACAGGTCTCTACATGGACGGTTAGCAGGTCAGCGCCGGCGCGAATAAAATCGTCAATATAACGCTCTGGATGTTCGATCATTAAGTGAACATCGAGCAAAAAACCGAGCTCCTTTGCCAATGGTTTGAGAGCCTCAACGACTAGAGGCCCGACAGTTATATTGGGGACAAAATGCCCATCCATCACATCCACGTGGATCATCTCAACCCCTGCTTGGACTGCCTCCCGAACGTCATCCCCCAGCCGAGTAAAGTTGGCAGACAGGATAGAAGGTGCGATGCGGACTGTCATTGTGGTGCCTCTAATTTGCGGATACCTTCTTGCCCGGCGACAATCACCAGACTTGCCATTCCAAGAAATAGACCGTGTTCGACGATTCCAGCACGCCAAGCCAACTTTTCGGCCAGATCGAGGACATCGGGGATGCCATTTTCAAACCAGCATTTAGCCAGATAATTTCCATTGTCGGTCATTGCCGGTGTGCCATCTGCTTCAAGCCACAGCTCAGCCCGACAGCCCAGTGTATTCAACCAGCGAATATGAGCTTTGGCTGCATAGGACGTGATCTCGACGGGTAAAGGCCCTTTCGTTCCAAGTTTTGCGACCAATTTGGACTCGTCTACAACAACAATAAATTGGCGAGTATGGCTTTCAACTATTTTTTCGCGCAGGAGGGCGCGACCTAAACCTTTGATCAAATCTAGGTTGGGGTCAACTTCATCTGCGCCATCTACGACCAAATCTAACACCGAGACCTCATCCAGACTCACGAGAGGAATTTTCCACGCTCGTGCTCGTGAGGCTGTTTTTTCGGATGTGGGCACGCCACAAATGTCCTTCAATTCACCCGTTTTGAGTTTTTGACCTAACAAATCGACGAAGTAGCTGGTGGTAGAGCCAGTGCCTAACCCAATTGTCATGCCACTTTGGACGTAATCCAGGGCTGCGACTGCGGCTTGAGCTTTTAAGTCCATGATGGTCTCCTTAGATAAGGGATTACTTCAGCGTTAACATAAAGGCAACTAACGCATCAATCTCTGCTTGAGATAAATCACTGCCATAGTTTGCATACATAACGCCAGGGGGATAACCTTCCATAACATGGTGGTCTGGCTCAACAATGGCTTGGCGTAGAAAGGCTTCTGCATCCATGCCCGTCACAGCGGTCTGGGCATAGGTGGCGATGCCGGCTAAACTGGGCCCGACCAGATTTTTACCTGCTTCTAGCGAATGGCAGACAATACAACCGGGGGCTTTATTTTCCCCGATCATATTCATCTCAAAGAGCGCTTTGCCCTGTTGAACCGAGTCAAGATTTGTGGAGGGTTCACTCGAACTTTGAGTGGAACAACTGCTTAATACGAAAGCGAAAATCAGGTAAATGGTCAGCGTAAACAAGCGGCGTTTCATTGTTTTCCTCTACAGTGAATTCTCGAATGATTGACTTGCTCTAAATATTATAATCCACCCTTCATTGATAGTTGAGGAGCACCCAATTCAGATAGAACAGAAGTAGGTCGAAAAGTATTTCGACCTACTCTTTGAAGACGAATGTTTGAAAAATAGCGGTTATTTTACTTCGACAACCGCGCCGGCAGCTTCCAGCTTAGCTTTGGCGTCATTGGCAGCTTCTTTGCTGACCGCTTCAAGCACTTTAGAACCGGGGGTTTCGGCCACATCCTTGGCTTCTTTCAGTCCGAGATTGGTGAGCTGGCGGATGGTCTTAATTACTTCGATCTTCTTCGGCCCAGCATCTTTGATGATCACGTCAAACTCGGTCTTCTCTTCCTCTTCGGGTGCGGCGGGGGCTGCTGCAGCGGCTGCGACCCCGGCTGCTGCCACGGCTACAGGGGCGGCAGCCGAGACACCCCATTTTTCCTCGAGTTTCTTCACTAACTCTGCTGCTTCTAAAACGCTTAAGCTGCTGAGTTCTTCAACTAATTTATCTAAATCTGCCATTTCTAAATCTCCTTCTTTCTAAATCTTCCTTATCATAATATTTGGTTCGGTTATCTGTTGGTCGAACTCTTATCCAACGAGCGTATTGGTACTGTTTCGTTCTTTCATCAATCGTAAAAATACTGTGTTCTTACGCCGCTGCGGCGACAGATTGGTTTTCCTTTTCGGAATAGGCTTTGAGCACGGCAGCAATCTGACGTCCTGGTTCGGCAAGGACTCTTGCCAATTGGCTAGCAGGTGCCATAATCGTGCCCAGGAGTTGGCTGCGCATAATGGGTAAGGGTGGCAGCTCGGATAGGGCTTGGACGTTTTCTGCGGAGAGAATCTGCTGTTTCAGGTAACCACCTTTTACCACCAAAGCAGGGTTGGTGCGATTGAACTCATAGAGGACTTTTGCCAAAGCGGGCGGATCCTGAAAGGCAAAGGCGATCGCAGTGGAGCCGCTGAACAAGCTCTCTTCTAACGTGAAGCCAGCCTCTCGAAAGGCGATGCGGGCTAAGGTGTTTTTGACGACATGAAATTCGCCACCACATTGACGCGCCCGATGGCGTAGGTCGTCGATCTGCTTCATATTTAAACCGGTGAACTGGGTAATGTACATCGCCTCGCTTCGCCCAGCCCACTCCTTGAGCTGTGTTACGACCTCGTTCTTGCGTTCTTTTGAAATAGCCAAGGGATATCACCTCCTTTCTAATAAAAAATCTTTGCCTCGCCAATAGACAGGCAAAGATTCTTCTCCCTTGAAAGGGTCAACGTCAGAGAAGTCTCTTCACCTAGGCAGGAAATTAAGCCCGGTGGGGCACCTGCTGTCTTTGGCGAAGAACGAACAGCGTATAGCTGTATCTAACTTTACTCGCGCACGACCATGGCTTGAGCCTGAATGGGGTCCACTTTGATCCCTGGGCCCATGGTCGAGCTAAGGGTTACGCGTTTGATATAGGTACCTTTTGTCGCAGCCGGTTTTGCTTTGCGTACAGCTTCCATCAGGGCTGCCATGTTGTCATAAAGTTTACCGCTTTCAAACGAAACCTTGCCGATTGGAACGTGCAGGTTAGCGGTTTTGTCCACACGGAATTCAACGCGCCCGGCTTTGGCTTCCTTGACCACGCGGGGGATATCTGGCGCCATGACCACTGTTCCGGTCTTGGGGCTGGGCATTAAGCCTCGCGGTCCTAAAATCTTGCCCAGACGGCCAACTTTCCCCATCATCTCTTGGGTGGCGATGGTGATATCGAAATCCGTCCAGCCAGCTTGAATTTTTGCGATTGTCTCATCGTCATCTACAACGTAATCTGCGCCGGCTTCCTTGGCAAGGGCAGCGCCTTCACCCTGCGCAAAGACCAACACACGCACCGTTTTTCCCAATCCATGGGGTAAAACGACCACATCGCGCACTTGCTGGTCGGCGTGGCGGGGGTCAACACCCAAGCGCATATGTACTTCGACCGTTGCGTCAAAATTTGCGTAAGATGTCTCCTTGACAAGCTCGAGGGCTTCTTGAGGAGAATAGGCTCGCTGGCGATCGACTTTTTCCGCCGCAGCTTGATATTTCTTACCATGTTTTGCCATTTTGTTCTCCTTTGTGGTGCAGACGGGTTGATAAACCCTCCCACAGCCTCTAATCTACGATTTGAATGCCCATATTTCGGGCAGTGCCTTCGATTTGTTTCATCGCTCCTTCGATGTCGAGCGAGTTCAGGTCTGGCATTTTAAGCTCAGCAATTTCACGAATTTGAGCCCGGGTTACTTTGCCCACTTTCTCCCTTGGGGCGTGGGCTGAACCTTTGTCGATGCCGGCTGCTTTCTTGAGTAACACGCTTGCCGGTGGCGTCTTCAGCACAAAAGTAAATGAGCCGTCCGTGTAGATGCTGATCTCGGCAGGGATGATTTCGCCTGCTCGGTTCGCTGTGCGGGCATTGTACTCCTTGCAGAATGCCATTAAGTTGATGCCATGTCCTGCCAGCGCAGGTCCGATGGGTGGGGCTGGATTGGCTTTTCCAGCGGTGATTTGTAGTCTTACGATTGTTTTTAGTTTCTTAGCCACAGTTTCTTTCTCCTTTGTGGTATTAACGGGTGAAGGGGAACACCCTCCCACCAAACGAGGAATTCACCTCGCTCTTTCCTTATGCCTTTTCTACTTGCAAAAAATCTAATTCGACAGGAGTCTCCCGTCCAAAAAAGTTAACCAACACACGCACCTTGGCGCGCTCCATGTCAATTTCCGAAACCGTCCCGCGAAAGTCGTTGAAGGGACCGTCGATAATGCGAACGCGCTCGCCTGGCCGAAAGGTGACTTTGATACGGGGAGCTTCCGCTTCCATGCGTTTGAGAATCTGGGCAACTTCCTCGGGGCGCAATGGGGTGGGCTGGTTACCCATCCCGACAAAACCCGTCACACCTGGGGTATTGCGCACCACGTACCACGACTCTTCGGTCAGGATCATGTTGACCAGAATATAGCCCGGAAAGACGCGCCGCTCGATGGTTTTCCGTTTGCCTTCGCGCACTTCGATCTCTTCCTCAGTTGGCACAACGACATCGAAAATTTTGTCTTTCATCCCCATGCTTTCGATCCGTTGTTCGAGGTTATAGCGCACTTTGTTTTCGTAACCGGAATAGCAATGCACTACATACCAGGCGCGCCCATCCGATTCGGTTTGTCCTTCCTCCGCTTGGTTGACATTTTCAGTCTGTTTGCTTTCGATAGCGGAGGTTTCAACCGAACTTTCCGCCGCGGAAGGGTTTTCTTCCTCAAGTGCTTGTTGTTGCTGGATATCCTGGTCGTTCGCTTCCAACATTATTCCGATCTCTCTCTTTCAAAACCGTTCCCTAGCCGCCTAATTGAAAGATCAAAGCAAACATGCGCGAAAAAACGAGATCTAAGAAACCCATCACAATGCTCATTGCGAAGGTTACCGCAAGGACGATCATTGTGAGGTTGATCGCTTCGCGCCGGGTCGGCCAGTTCACTTTTTTTAGCTCGCCGCTTGTCTCGCGAAAATAACGCACGATGGCGTTGGGTTGGCGGCGATCAATACTTTTTTCAGCTTTTGCCACATTGACCTCCAGGTCAAACTTTTACGGACAAAACGCCGCCTTGAGAGACGGCGTTACTACTTGCAAGGCAGGCCAGGCAGGACTCGAACCCACAACCGCTCGTTTTGGAGACGAGTGCTCTACCAAATTGAGCTACTGGCCT
>CAKZNJ010000379.1 GCA_937129505.1 uncultured Anaerolineae bacterium
AGTATGGAAAACGATCTTGAACAACGAAAAAAACAAGCGTATGGAATTGGGGTGAGTGTCTTTATCTTGCTCGGATTCCTGACGATTGGTGAGTACTTTTTGGGAAGTATCGCCGCCAGTTGGTGGGTGCCTTTGATGGGAATTGCAGTGCTAAAGGCTTTTTTTGTGGTTCGTGATTACATGCACATTGGCCGACTCTTTACAACGGAGGAGAAAGAATGAGCGCTCAAAGTGGCGTTACTCACACTTACCAGGAAAAACTAGCCATCAATCGGCTTGGCTTATGGCTGTTTATTCTCTCCGATAGTTTTGTCTTCGGAGGGTTACTGGTCAGCCGTTTTTACTTGCTGGGAACCCAAGCTCGTCCGCATTTAGATCAGGTAGTCGGTTTCGTCGTAACGGTTCTGCTCTTGACGAGTTCCTTTTTTATGAACCGTGCTGAGATCGCCATAGCTCATGGCGACCGCAAGGCATTTTTGCGTAATACGATGATAACGCTTATCTTAGGTATCGCCTTCCTGATCGGTGTTGTCGGAGTGGAATGGCAGATTGCTCCCTTCGGCACAGCGGATGGCGCCGCAGCGTCGATTTTCTACACGCTGACAGGTTTCCATGCCTTTCATGTGCTGACCGGTGTTATCTTTCTGGTGGTGGTATTGCGCAACGGACTGCGAGGGCTTTATTCTCCTGAAAGGCATTGGGCTGTTGAAGCTGCCGCTGTCTACTGGCATTTTGTCGATGTGGTTTGGATTTTCTTTTATCCAGCGCTGTACCTGATCGGTACACCCTTGCCCTAGGGTGTTTTGGCTGAGAGGATAGCTGAATGCGACATAATCGGTTTTGGCTGATCGGTGGTTTGCTAGGGTTACTGCTGATTCTATTGGGGGTTGGTTTCGTATTTCAGCCGCACACGTATCGCGGCACCTTGATCGATCCCCCGCTGCCTATTCAAGATTTTCAGCTAACTAACCAACAAGGTGAGAAGCTTAGTTTTTTTGACCTAAAAGGCAAGTGGGTTCTGTTGTTTTTTGGTTATACCTTCTGTCCCGATGTTTGCCCGATCACGCTGGCAGAGTTTAAACAAGTGAAAGAAAATCTTGCTCAAAGTGCTGAGAGAGTCGGTTTTGTATTCATCACGGTCGATCCCCAACGCGATAGCCCCGAAATCTTGGCAAAACATTTGAGCAATTTCGATCAGCAATTTATCGGTCTGACCGGTACCGAAGAGGAATTAGCGCCTGTTTGGAGACAGTTTGGGGCTTATCGAGAGATTCGACCGATGGAAGGTTTGGACAGCTATTTAGTTGACCATACGGCGCGGATTTACGTCTTAGATCCAGACTTGAACTTGATTTTGACCTATCCTTACGATATTGGTGCGAAAGTCCTCTTAGAAGACCTCCGTCACCTGATCAAAGGAGGCAAATAAGCAATGCCAAAAGCTTATCTACCTTACCTAAAGCGTTTTGCCATCGTCTTTTTGATCGCTTTGGTTTTTGTGGGACTATTCAACGAGGCGATGTATTATCTGCAAAGGGATGAACGCGATCGTCCACCGCAGACCATTGAGTTGGTGATACCGAACGGAACAGCACAGCGCATTGCTCAAGGTGAGGAAGAGGTGGCTATACCCGAAGGGATGACTTTTGTTATTGGGGATGTTTTACTGGTGCGCAACGAGGATGTTGTTGATCACCAATTGGGTCCGCTCTGGATTCCTGCTGGTCGTTCAGCCAGTTTGCGTTTTGATACGGCTGACAAAGTAGCTTATGAATGCAGCTTTGTGGTAGGTAATTACTTTGGGATCGATATCTTGAAACCGACTACTTGGACGAGCCGTTTGCTGGCTTTAGCGATGGCTGCGCCGACATTAGCGATGCTCCTTTTTGTGTATAGTCTCGTCGCGGTTCCTTTGAAGACGGCTCCGGCGACAGTTCCGCTCGGCAAAGATTCTGAGGTGGAAAAGTGACACCCTCAATGTCATCTGCCGCTTCCCACCCTTCAGAAAAGGGAGTCAGGCATCCGTGGCTCACTTTTCGCTTCGTGATTACCACGTTGCTCGTAATCATTGCTGTAGGGGTGATGATACGTCTAGGAATTTGGCAATTAGATCGACTGGAGCAACGGCGCGCATTCAACGCACGGGTACAGGCGCAGATCAGCCAGCCAACCTTGACCCTTGATGTTAATAGCCTTGGGTTAAACCTCTATGAAATGGAATATCGATCAGTTCTAGTTCAGGGTGAATATGACTTTGAGAACCAAGTTGCATTGCGCAATCAGGCTTACCAGAATCGCTGGGGGGTTTATCTGCTCACTCCGTTAAAAATCAAAGGCACTGATCAGGCCGTAATGGTCAATCGGGGGTGGATTCCTGGGGAGGACTTTTTGAGTGGAAACTGGTCGCGCTTTGATCAAAATGGCGAGGTGGTTGTCAAAGGTGTGATTCGACGATCTCAAAAAACTCCTGATTTTGGAAGACGGAGCGATGCCATTCCGCAGGCGGGAGATCCGCCACTAAAAGCTTGGAACTTTGCCAATATTGCCGCCATCTCCAGTCAAATAGACTATGCGATTCTTCAGGATGTCTATATCCAACAAACAGAAGGTGAGGGGGCATTGGCAAATCTGCCTATCCCTGCGGAGATTAATCTTGATCTCAGCGAAGGCCCCCATCTGGGATATGCCTTGCAGTGGTTTACCTTTGCCTCAATTTTGGCTATTGGCTATCCTTTTTTCATTAAGAGAAGGATGAAATCATGAACTTATCGGCGCTAACCTTGTTGGTTATTGTTGTGATTCTGATATGCTTGGGGTGGATACTTCGTCATAGAGTTTCACGCGTTTTGGATCATCTGAATCTTTCTTATAAAACGCCATTTGCTCGCATGACGCTTTGGTGGTTAGGGGGATTGGTCTTAGTCTTAATCAGCGGAAAGTTGATCGCTCATTATGAAAGTGGCATCCTGTGTTCGGGTTGGCCGCTTTGCAACTCAGACGAGCTGCTTCCTCAAACTCCCTTACAGTACGTTAATATGGGGCATCGACTGTTGGTTTTGCTGGTCGGTTTGGGCTGGATTTGGTACTGGACTCAAGCTTGGACGCTTTACGCAGAAAAGGTGCAGATAGTTCTACCTGCTACGGCGCTTGCGGTATTGTATCTGGCTCAGGCCCTGTTGGGCAGTCAGTTAGTGCAAGGTTTCCCCTTCCATCTGGTGGTTATCCATCAAGTGACCTTTTTAACTATCTGGATCGCTGCCGTTATTCTAGCTATAACAGTAGGAAGTTCTAATCTCTCAGTAGAGGAAGAGGTTGTTCGTAAACAAAACAATAGCTGGCGTTGGAACTACTTAAGAGATTTTCTGATGCTGACCAAGCCGATTGTCGTGGCGTTATTACTGGTGACCACCTATGCGGGAATGGTGATTGGTGGAGGGGGATTTCCTTCACTGAACCTCACCCTATGGACACTCTTTGGAGGTTTTTTGGCGGCAGGAGGGGCAAGTGCCATCAATCAATATTTAGACCGCGAAGAAGACCGAAAGATGCAGAGAACGCAAAAAAGACCGATCCCGGCGGGGAGGTTGAGTCCTGCTCAGGGTTTGGCGTTTGGGGTTGGTATCTCGTTGCTGTCTTTTTACATTATGGTTGCAAAAGTAAATTTACTCGCTGCGCTTCTCAGTCTGGCTGGTTTTGTTTATTATGTGGTGATCTATAGTTTGTGGCTGAAAAAATCAACTCCTCAAAATATTGTCATTGGCGGCGGTGCTGGGGCAATCCCCCCCTTGGTAGGTTGGGCTGCCGCTACCGGAAATTTGCAAGTTCCTGCCCTGATATTGTTTGCGGTTATATTTATGTGGACACCGCCCCATTTTTGGGCGTTAGCACTTGTGCGGCGAAATGATTATGCGCGAGCTGGCGTGCCGATGTTACCTGTTGTTCGTGGGGAGGGGGAAACGCGACGTCAGATTTTTGTTTATACGGTTGAATTGGTGCTTCTTACCTTGCTCCTCCCCTTGTTTGGTTTGGGAGGAGTCTTCACGTTCGTTGGTGCAATTCTTTTAGGATTGTGGCTTCTTTCAGCAGCGTGGAAAGTTTTGCGCACCGAAGGCAACAAGGTTGCTTGGAAGATGTATCGTTATTCGAGCATGTATCTGGCGTTTTTGTTCTTCGTTATGGTGGCCGATGCCATTCTATAAGGTTAGCGTGGTCTGTTTTGCGGATCCATTAACCATTCCTGAATATTGATGCAATCTTTTCCATCGGATAGCCTTAAGGATGTATACGACCCATCAGTCTCCATCTTGCGCGCACACATATTATCCTTGAGGTAGACATCCAAAATATTACGCAAGTATTGATGATGAGCAGGATCTTCAATTGGGAAGACCACTTCGACCCGGTGGTCGAGGTTGCGGGTCATGAGATCTGCGCTGCCGATATAAATTTCTTCTTTGCCATCGTTGCGGAAATAGAAGATTCGACTGTGCTCAAGATAGCGTCCTAAGACACTGATCACACGGATATTTCGACTATATTCTGGTAGGCCGGGAACTAAACTACAAATTCCGCGGGCGATCAAATCAATCTTTACCCCTGCTATTGAGACTTGATAGAGCATTTGAATGATATGGGGATCGTTGATAGAGTTGACCTTTAAAATCAAGTGGGCTTTTTTACCATTGAGAGCATGTTGCATTTCTCGCTTGATTAATTGCTCAATTTGTTGCCGAAGGTTTACGGGAGCAACCAGGAATTTGCGATAATCTTGCTTGGTTGAATAACCGGTGAGGTAGTTGAAGAGATCCGTGGCATCCATGCCCATATCTTCATCAGAGGTGAGTAAGCCGAGATCCTCATAGACTTGAGCGGTGATCACATTGTAATTCCCGGTGGCTAAATGCAAATAGCGCCGAATGCCATCCCGCTCCTGACGAATCACCATGGCTACTTTACAATGTGTCTTTAGTCCCAATAGTCCATAGACAACGTGCGCCCCGACTTGTTCCAATCGTTGTGCCCACTCGATGTTGCTTTCTTCGTCGAA
>CAKZNJ010000380.1 GCA_937129505.1 uncultured Anaerolineae bacterium
TACCCCGAGCGCGTGCAGGCTCTGGTTTTGGTGGATGCGGCCGTTTACACCGGCGGTGGGACGCCAGCTTGGCTGCGCCCGCTGTTCTCCACCCCTCAAATGCGCCGTCTCGGACCTTTGCTGGCGCGCCAGATTCAAACGCGAGGGGTGGAATTGCTGCGCCTCGCTTGGCATGACCCCAGCCGCATTCCCCCTGAGACGATCGCCAAGTATCAAAAACCCTTACAGGTTGAGAATTGGGACAAAGCTTTGTGGGAGTTGACGCTTGCCAGCCGTCCTTCGGGCTTGCCCGAACGCCTAAACGAATTTACACTGCCCTGTTTGGTGATCACCGGCGACGATGACCGCATTGTCCCTACCGCCGATAGCTTGCGCTTGGCACAAGAACTTCCTAACGCTCGCTTGGCCGTCATCGAAAAGGCGGGGCATGTTCCCCATGAAGAACGTCCAGAGGCATTCCTAGAAGCCGTGAGAGAGTTTATCGAAAGCGCAAATTTGCCGGCTGAATGAACGCTGATGGAGGGGCGGATGATAGGCTGCTGCTATCAGAACGGTGTTATCTATGAAAAATTTTTGGAAAGGAGAAAAGTATGCCCAAAATTTCGCTCAATACACTCGCTCCCGATTTTAGCCTGAATGATTTTCGGGGCAACAAGGTCAGTTTGTCCGATTTTCGCCAGAAAGCCCATGTGCTGTTAGTCTTTAATCGCGGCTTTGTCTGACCATTTTGCCAACGGCACATGGCGCAGTTGCGCCAAGACTATGAACAATTCAAACAGCGAGGAGCAGAAATCATTGTTGTCGGTCCCGAAAATGCTCCTTCCTTCGCTGCCTATTGGCAGAGGAACGAACTGCCTTTTATCGGTTTGCCAGATCCGAAAGCAAGTGTGTTGAAGCTCTACGGCCAGGAGGTCAATTTGTTCAAGCTGGGGAGGATGCCCGCCCAAGTCATCGTGGATAAACAGGGCGTGGCGCGTTATGTCCACTATGGGCACAACATGACGGATATCCCCTCCAATTCTGAGTTGCTCGCTCTGCTGGATCAATTGAATTCAACAAGCGAGGCCTAAGATGTCCTTTTGGGAAAGTTATGTTTTGCTTGCCGGAGTGGTTCTAGGGGCGATGACCTTGTTATGGGCGCTGAGCCTACTCTGGCGTGATGCGGGCATTGTCGATATCTTTTGGGGATTTGGATTTGTGATCTTCGTCTGGGGCGCCTTTTTGCTTACTCCCGAAGGATTCCAGCCGCGCAAACTGCTTCTTAGCGTTTTGGTCACCTTATGGGGCTTGCGTCTGGCGGGGCACATCTTTGCCCGCAATTGGGCAAAGCCGGAAGATTTCCGTTACGCCGCTTGGCGGCAAGAAGCTGGGCGGAGCTGGTGGTGGCGCAGTCTTTTCAAAGTTTTTTTGCTCCAAGGCGGGATTTTATGCATTGTTGCAGCTCCCTTGCTAGCAGCGCAAGTTTCGGCGGTTCCTGTTCGACTCACATGGTTGGATGTTGTCGCCATTCCTCTTTGGTTGGTAGGGTTTATCTTCGAAGCTGGCGGCGATTGGCAGCTCATGCGCTTCAAGGCTAAGCCATCCAATCGCGGTAAGGTGCTCCAAAGCGGCTTCTGGCGCTATACCCGCCATCCCAATTATTTTGGGGATGCGGTTCAATGGTGGGCTTTTTATTTGATTGCGCTGGCTGGTGGAGCATGGTGGACGGTCTTCAGCCCGCTACTGATGACGTTTCTCCTCGTGCGCGTTTCGGGTGTGGCGATGTTGGAAAAAAGCCTCAAGGAAGCCAAACCCGGCTATCGGGAGTATATTGAGAACACTCCGGCTTTTGTGCCCTGGTTTCCGAAACGAAAAAATCCCTTAGTGTAAAAAATTATTAGGCAAATCTGCTATAATTCGTATTGTTATCCGCCGTTGTGCGGCCGCTCTCATCGCAGGAAGGAGGTAGTCATGCCCAAAAACAGAGCGGCGGCAAACCAAAGCCTCACAGCTACAAACTCGACGTCACCTAGAGATGGGGGAAAGACCGAGCAGGAAAAAAGTGTGCCCCAACCTCTCCTCACTCTTAGGGCCATTTCCTTTCTCCTTTTTGTTGGTTTGTATGGGTGCAGTGTCATGCCTTTATTACCCCCCATGGTCACCGAAAATGAGGGGCGGCTGACCTCAAAAAATACCCCCCCAACAAGTCATCCGCTGTCGAATACCGTTGCGAGCGCTCAGCCCGCTGGGCAAACTTTGCTGCCAAAACCCCTTTACATGACGAATTATGCATCGGTCGAAGATTTCCCAACCTTGGCTGGTTATGGGATTAACACCCTTCTAATAGACCTAGAAGCAGATGGTTCGGACTGGGTAACCACCTATGAAACGGCTATTCAACACAATCTACGCTTGATTCCTCTGATTTGGGGAATTGATCAAACCATTTGGGTGTGGAATCAAAGTGCTCAGGAGTGGGAGCTCAACCAAAACCGCTATCCGAATTCAACGGGGGCGCAGTTTCTCGCTTTCCTCAAAGCGAATCCTCGCTATCTGGCTCAGACTTTTGCCATCTATGGCTTTCACGAGCCGCTCAATTCCGAAGTTGGCTTTGTAAGTTGCTCTCAGATGGCTAAGTTTTATCAACAGATCACCCAAGAAGAATTTCCCAATGAACAGTTGTTTGTTTACAGTGAAGACCTTGTTTTGGGTTGGCCTGATTCGGAAAACTGTCGTAGTGGGATCCAAGACTACGAGGTGCATACCCTCTATCCCTTTTGCACTTCCACCCGAGGAAAGTATCGTCCCTTCAATGTCGAAGAAAATTGGTATTACGATCCTACAAACGACCTTGACTTTACCCTGCAAGCCGAGCTAGCCCATCTGGATGAAAGGCTCAGGGTCCTCGCTGAAGCTGCGCCGGCGCCTGGCACAGGCCGCCGGCCAAAGGTTGTTGTCCTCATTCAAACTTTCTCGGCTCAGGTAGACGAGCCTGAGCTATGGAACCGTATGCCAAGCGCCGAAGAGATGCACCAGTTTGCTGAGTATGTGTTAAGCCAGCGTGGCGATCGAATTGGCGGGTTAGCTTGGTATCCCTTTGAGTTGGTCGCGACGAACTATACGGCAGCGCTCAAGACACACCGCTATGACCCTAGCGGCGCAGATCGTTGGGCGGTAATGGGCGAAATTGGCCAGCGTTTTTTCTCTGGAACGGAACACCGGGTGTATCTGCCTATGGTTCGCCGCTAGGTGGAGTTTGTGCATTCAGGACGACTTACTCAACGAAGCCTCCCCATGTCATGTCGAACGAAGTGACTCCCTAATGTCATTTCGAGCGGAGCAAGAAATCTTAAACAGTCCGCTGACCGCTATACGGCGCAGGGGCGGAGTCCTCCGCCCCATCGTGCGGCAGGGCGGATGTACACCGCCGTTTCTAACTCCGAGTCAGCCACGGGAATATATGGCTTCATCATCCCGGTCAAAAAAGGCGGTTACAATCGATGCCCCCTTATTCCTGACCTTTATACTCTTAGCCAGTGGTGATCGCCTTGGCGCGGTCTGCCATCTGGCTGCGCAGGGTATGGACGTCGTGATCGATGGTGAAAAGCGCGCCGATGTAAATCACAAAGCACACCAACCAGGCGCTGGTGCAAATAATCAAAATCGAACGCCCTAAGCCAATCGCCACCGCCACCGCGCCTGCTAATGCGGGTGCTAAAGCTGCCCCACTGTTTTCGATAAAATACTCGACCGCCTGAGCGGTACTGCGCACTTCTGGCGCAGTAATATCAAAGACTGTGGCAATGACATTGGCAGACGAGAAGGGCATGAAGATAGCCGTTAACGCCATCATGACAAAAAATTGACCGCGCGCTTCAACCGGCGTGGTCAACGCTAAAACGAGGAAGATGGCACCCATGATGACACCCAACGAAGAGATCAAAATGCGTCCCTTGTTGGTGCGCTTGAACAGCCAATCGCCCAATGCACCGCCGATAAAGTAACCAGAAGCCAAAATCAGGATGACAGGCGCCATGGTGAAAAGCACCGCCTCGTTATCATAACCTCGTTCTCGCATCAAGTAGCCGAAGAAGAAGTAGGTGATGACGTTCCAGGGGAAGACGCCGAAGAAACCTTGCAAGAAGACAAACCACATCGTCCGTTTCTTAAAGATTTCTTTGGCTTCGCTCCAAGAGAAGCGGAATTGGCCAATTTCTGCCATGCCCTCAAATTCGGGTTCGGCTTTGCCGCGCGGCATATCCTTTACCCCGAAAAAGATGAGCACTGCGATGACGATTCCCAGTGAGCCAGTCAGATAAAACACCGAGCGCCAGCCACCAATGGCTGGGGCAACCATCAAAGCCAGAATCATGCCCAGCAAATAGCCAATCGGCTGTGCCAGTTGTAAGATTCCGTAAATTTTGCCCCGCAGGTGAGGGCCGAAGTAATCGGCGATCAGGCTGTACAAACCGGGGTAGGACGAGTCATCAATGCCGGTCGAGGCGCGGGTTGCCAAAAACGCCGGGTATGTGCGCACGATTGCGCTGAGCCAAGTGGTTGCTCCCCAGATGAATGAGGCGAGGGCAAGCAACTTATCGCGCGCGTAACGGTCGTACAAAAAACCCCAAATCGGATACAAAATTGTCGCCACAATCAGCGAGCCTGAGTTGATTAACCCCCATTGGAAGTCATTGATGCCGAAGGTCTCACTGACGGGCAATTGCAGCGAGCCGATCATAAGCTTATCGGTTTGGTGCAGCAGCATGAAGAAGAAGAAAATAATAACGACTAACCAGCGGTAGCGGGAAAGCTTTGTTTGCATCTCCAACCTCGCATCATAGGATATTTCTCAGTTTAGCCGAAAACTCAAAGAATGTCAAAATAATCTTTGTCAATATGACCTTCATCCATCAATAAAATAGTTCTTTTTTCACTTGTATTCTGAAAATATTGGGTGTATGCTAAAAGAGTGGGGAATGTTTTTCCTTGTTTTAGCTAAAGGATGTGGAAATTTTTTTGTTTTGCAAGGAGGTGCAAACCATGACTCAGCTCAAGGGACCGGTCTTG
>CAKZNJ010000381.1 GCA_937129505.1 uncultured Anaerolineae bacterium
ATAAAAATGGTCAGAGATCTTCTAAATGGTGTGCATCTAAGAGAATTTCTTTTTGTTTCCCTATAGTTTTTCGGCTGCAGGAAAAGCATATTCTTTTCTCCCTAATCCCTGAACAAAAGAAGAAATATCTCCCAAGATCACTCGCCAGAAAATTGATAAATTTTGAAGGGACTTAAAAACTAATGAAGAGTAGGAAGGTAAATCGAGTTTTCTATTTTCTTGCCTTGATTCTGCTTGTCAGCATGGCGTGTCGTCTGGGTGGATCACCCGCCGGTCAAGGGCAGAGTGAGCCAGCCCTGCAGGGAACTGAACAAGCCGTTACAAAGGAAGCACCACTCCCTGATTCGGTTGGCGCCGTCAGCAGCTTAGAAAACGTCAAGAAAGCTGTTATCCAAATTGAAGCGGTTGGTACATTTGTAGACCCTGAGTTTGGCGAAACCCTTCAGGGGGGCGTTGGCTCGGGCTTTATCATTGATCCATCTGGCATTGCTGTTACCAACAATCATGTTGTCTCAGGAGGAACTGTATTTCGGGTTTACGTTGGGGGGGATACCAGTAAAACCTATAATGCGAAAGTGCTCGGTTATTCGGAGTGTTCTGATCTTGCGGTAATAGACATAGAAGGAGAAGGCTTCCCATTCGTACGGTGGTTCGAGGGTCCGATAAAAGTTGGGATGGATATTTATGTCGCTGGTTTTCCGCTTGGAGATCCAAACTTTACCCTGACGAAAGGGATAATTTCCAAAGAAAAAGCCGATGGAAGGAGCAGCTTTTCCTCGGTTGAATCGGTTGTGGAGTACGATGCAACCTCCAATCCCGGCAACTCAGGCGGACCGGTGGTCACCAGCAATGGCGAAGTTGTAGCCGTTCACTACATGGGCAACCGGCAAACGAGACAGGCGTTTGGGATCGCCGGTAGCCTTGCCAGAAGCGTCGTTGAGACCTTGCGCAGCGGACAGAATTTAGACTCAATTGGGGTTAATGGCGGTGCAGTCTCCAATGAAGATGGTTCAATTGTTGGTGTATGGGCGTACTCCATCCAACCTGGCTCGGCAGCGGATCAGGCTGGCTTGAAACCTGGTGACATCATCACTCGCTTAGGAAACGTTCCGGTTGCCACCGATGGAACCCTCTACGACTATTGTGATATTATCCGCAGCCATTCTCCTACCGAGACTTTGCCGGTGGAAGTTCTGCGGCTTTCAACGGGAGAAATCCTGAGTGGTCAATTGAATGGGCGGCAATTGGAGGTTGTTTCAACCTTAGGTTCGCCTTCGGTTGGGGATGAGCCACCTAGCGGTGATTCTACCTCTGGGTCCGTGCCGGGAACTACTTTAAATCCCAACGCAAGCCAACCGGGCGAATATTACTATACGACCGAATTTGAAGATATGAGCGACTGGGAATACGTTTTGATGAAAGGTAAGGAGAGTGGTTTTCGTCAGGAAGCTCGCAACGGAAAATTCCGTGTCGATGTTCTCGAACCGAATACATGGGTTTACTTTTTCAATACGAACTTCACTTATGGCGATGTCCAGGTGGATACATCTGTCGAAAACTTAGGTCAAAATACCAACTATACTGGAATATTTTGCCGCTATTCGCAGGATGGTTGGTATGAAGCAAACATCCTAAATACGGGAGAATGGTATATCTACGCTTCAGATGGCAACCGGCTTGAGTTATTGTTCAGCGGCGCTTCTCGGGTGATTAATACGGGGAAGAAAACCAATACCTATACATTTATTTGCAAAGGGGATGAACTAACCCTTGGAATTAACGGCATAGAAATTAAAACCATATCGACCGACATTAGTCCCTTCATGCCGTTTCGGGAAGGAGAAGTGGGCTTCTTTGTTGCCTCGACGAGCGTCTTCCCCTTGCGAGTGGAATTTGACTGGTTTACCACTTCGGTGGTGTATTAATTTGTTTATTGAGTAGGTCGAAAACTTTTCGACCTACTCTCTTAATACGTAATAGACGTAGTTCTGCCACAGGGCTTGGCTGTCCAAAAGAGCGAGATCGTGGCTGCGAAAACTTTGGAGGATCATGCGACCGCCAAGACATTCGGCAATGACACCATGATCGTTCTGGCGTTCAGGAAGCGTGCCCGCTAACAGCCGAGCCGCTCCATTTTCGCTGATCTTTAGTAAATCTCCATTGTCCTCATACCAGAAAAGAGAAGTGTTGTTCAATCGAATCCCCTGATTGGGAACATTAAAAACGGGATGGTCAGGAATGAGGGGGAACATAGCCAAACTTTGCAAATCCCTTAGATCAGCATAAAATTCAACCCCACACAACTCGAGTAAATGCCTAATTTCACCCGACCGAACTTGATCCAAATCCCATATTTCCAAGATCAGTGCACTGCCTTTTTGAACCCGTTGAAACAGTAACTTAGCAAATTCGCCCTGGATGCTGGAATTGGCTTCTGAGGAGGCGATGATCAAGTCCCATTCTTCGCTGGAAACTAGTTTGTCGTAAAACCAGCCTTGCGCACTTCCTACATCTACATATGTGATCCCTGCAAAATCCAGTGCTTGGCGAATATAGCGGATGGGATATATGCCATAAATCCGTTGACCCGACATCGACTCATAAAGAAGGATTTTTGCCTCTTTGACCCGTGAACCTTGTGATAAAGAAGAGGATGGGCTTGGTGTAATTGTTTCTAAGGCTGGGGTAGCAGCAGGGGGTGTAGCTTCATGACGTAATGTTGACACGAGCGTTTGTTGGGCCTGTAAGGTTTGCTCAGCTCGGGCGAGGGAAATGGCGGTGTTTTGAGCATTTTGTTCGATTTGGGAGTTTAAACCCGCAATAGACGTTTGCAAGGCGGCCTGAGTAGCTGACAGATCCTCCTGATGGGTGGGTTGGATTTGACAGCCAATCACCATCAGGTTCAGACAGGCAAGGAGAATGACTTGAACTCCCTTTTTAAACATGGTGTGGCTATGCTTCTCAAACCTGAGCCTAAGGTTGGCTCAGGAAGTAGTTTGTCAGCGTGTAGTGGACATAATTTTGAATCAGATTGGTTACGCTATCGCGACGGTAGTTGTGAGAAGAAAAAGTTTGGATGATCACTCTACCACCGAGACAACTTGCCACGACACCGTGATCAGATTTTGAAGTAGCTTTAGTGCCCGCAAGGAGCTGGGCATCGCCGCTGCCGGTTAGCTTGAGTAAATCTCCTTGATCGGGGTCATCCCACCACACAGAAAAATTACGCAGAGAAATCCCTTTGTTCGGCGTGGTAAACACGGGATGATCGGGGATCAACGGCCAGACCGATAGATCGGCAAGCCACCATTCGCGGAAATACCAATCGCGGTAGAGCCCAACCCCACATTTCGAGAGAATCGAGGCAACTTTTCCTTGGGAAAGATCATCTAAAGCCCAATGCTCGATGATGACTGCTGCGCCACGGTTAATATGCTCCAGGAGATAGACGAAGAATTCACCTTGGATTTTTGTGCGGCTCTCTGAGGCAGCGATGATTAAGTCCCACTCAGTCGAACTGAGAAGGTCGTCCTTGAACCACCCTTGAGCACTGCCATCATCTTTGAAGGTGTAGCCTCCCATCTCGAGCGCTTCCTGATAATATTCGAGCTGACCGGTCCCAGCCATGTCCTCGAAGAGGAGAATCTTGGCGTTCTTGATTTTTTGTTCTATGTCAACAGCGGGCTCAGGGGAAGATGGGGGTAATGGAGGGGGTTCAGTCGCCGCTGGTGGTGGATTGGTAGGGGGGTTTTGACCAGCCTGTTGGGTCAGTTGAGCAATTTGCTCAGCTAAAACCGTGGCTTGAATTTGTTGGGCGATCTGGGTTTTTTCTGCCGCTATCGCCGTTTCTTGTCCAATTTGACTGGCTTGTTGGGCTTGAACGGTCAATTGCACCTGCAGAGCGGTTTGGGTTTGGAGCAATGAGGTGTCTGTCTGACCGCTTGAGATGCAGGCAATGGCAACGAGGAAGACAGCGATTGGAATCACAATCCATTTTTTCAGGATGAACGAGTGGGGTTGGATCAGCTTAAACACAATTATCTCCTTTGCTTCTTTTCTTTCTTACTCGGACTTTTCCAGCTTGGAATAGTGGGACATAAGAGCTTGATAAATGTAGTTTTGCCAAAGAGAAACGATGCCCTCGCGCTGGTACTCGTGACTGCGTAAGGTCTGAAAGATCAGCCGG
>CAKZNJ010000382.1 GCA_937129505.1 uncultured Anaerolineae bacterium
GGCGTTCAATCACCTCTGCGCCAAATGCCATGGCGGCAATTGAGGCTTTGATTCCATCTCTTTCCACCAAAGTGTGGTCGCTAAAACCAACCGAGAGGGTAAAGCGGCGTAAGTAATCTAAACGCGCTAGATGGAGTTCGCTTAGAGGGGTGGGGTAGATGGTGACAGCGTGGAGGAAAGTGAAAGCGTGTCCCTGTAATACTTTGGCGGCTGTTTCGATCTCTTCGTCAAGTGTTGCGCCGGTCGATATGTATAGTTGAGGAAAGCGTGCTTTCAGTTCCCGGAGCATTGGGTAACTGGCGCAGTCATAGCTGGCTACTTTGACAGCATCCCACCCCAAACTGGCAATAAAGGGAATGCGGGAGCGAGTGAATACCGTCGTTAGGGGTTTTATCCCCGCGCGATGGCATTCTTCTGCAAAACGCCAATGCATCTCATCGCTCAAGTCCATTGGCTTTAGGCGCTCGTATTCGGCTTGAAAAGGGCGTTTTATAGCCACTTGACGGCCGTTTTCCCAGACCCCCTCTTCAAATCGTTCGCGGAAGGTCAATTCATCCGCCAACATTGACTGCACTTTGCAGTAGGTCGCTCCCGCCTGAGCGGCTGCCCAGACCATATCCTTAAGGATTTCCCAATCCCCCAGATGGTTTTGACAACATTCAGCAATAATCGTACGCATAAGCCTCCAAACAAAACAGTTGATTGAACCATTTAATTGAAACTTTTTCCGAGATCAATTGCTCAATAGATCGAGCAACTCGGCGATCTCATCGATAGTCTTTTGCGCTCCCGCTGCCTTCAATAGTGAGGGGGGTTGAGTGCCGCTCTTGCCAATTGTCATTATCCCTGCTTCGTTGCCCAAACGCATATCTGCCAGGTCATCTCCGACAAAAGTGACCTCATCCGCTTTCCTGTCTTCTTGCTGAAGAACGTACTTCACATGGGGAATTCCTTTGGTAAATTCCCCTTTCGACCCTAAAATCTCTTGAAAGTACTGCCGAATGCCTATTTTTTCAGCGATTTGCTCGATCTCTGCCGCTTCTGCTGAGCTAGAGATATAAAGGCGAAACCCCGCTTCGGTCAGTTTTTGAAGCGCTTCTCTGGTTTTGGCAGACAAAATTTTTTTATCGTAGAGGCATTCCAAATTGAGCGTTGAAAATTGCTGGCTTAACTCGGTAAATCGGTCCTCCGCTAAAGGAGGTAAGCCGTGATCTGCGAGGATGGCATTGAACAATTGGCGGCGGGGAATGCCAGAATGCTTAAGATACGATCGAGTCACCGAAGCAGGCTCTAATCCCCAAACTTGGGCAAATAATCGTCCTGCGTTTTGGGCTTTAACGGAAAGCGAATCGATCAATGTTCCATCCCAATCAAATAAGATTACCTTGATGGATTTCATAGGTAATCCTCCCACCCCTTTTCGCTTAAATGGGCTTGGAAGGCTTTGATCTCATCTAAGCGATCCTGCGGACAAACCACTACCACGTCTCCCCAACGGACGACAGCCAAGCCCTCCACCCCGATTAAGCCGATCATCCCCTCATCGGTGATGGCAAGGTTTTGGGAGGCATTTCGGGTCAGATACAATCCCCACCCTCGATTGGCGTTTTCATCGGCGGATAGAAGGTCTCTCAACGAATTCAAATTGCCGATGTCTATTCGTTCGAAGTTTCCATGCACAGCGAATAACGGCCTCTCCTTTTCGAGAACGCCTACATCCACTGAAAGGACGGGTAGCTCAGCAAATTTTTCTTCTGCTTCTGTGGGTGTAGCTCGAATTTGGCGCAAGATTTCAAAAGCATCTGGCAAGTGACGTTCAAAAGCTGATAAAAAGACTGCCACTTTAGCGACCACAACCCCTGTGTTCCAAAGCACTTTTCCTTCCATAAGCAGTTTTTCAGCCTCGGTGGGAGCTGGCTTTTCGAGAAAACGGTTGATCTCATAAAAGACGGTTTGCTGGAACAAAAGCGGGCGAGCAATTTGTAAGTATCCATAATGTGGAGAGGCACTTTGGGGCTGCACACCCAATAACACCAAACGATCAAATTGCGCAGCAAGTTGGACCGCTGACCAAGCCGCTTGCAACCATAGCCGCTCCTCCCGAAAGAGATGGTCGGCAGGTAAACTGACCATGACGCAGCGAGGATCTTGATCTTGAATACACAGTGCTGCCCATCCCAGTGAAGCTGCTGTGTTGCGCCCGATTGGTTCAAGCAGTAAATGGTCGGCGTGCAAGGAGGGGAGCTGTTGACGGACGAGATCACCGTGACGGACGTTTGCGCATACCCAGACTCGCTCTTCCAATCCTGCCAGTTTTACGGCGCGCTCGAAAGCCGCCTGTAACAGCGTTTTTCCACCTAGGGCGAGGGGTAAAAACTGCTTGGGGAGGTGTTTACGGCTCAGCGGCCAAAGACGTGTGCCTAGACCTCCTGCCAACAGGACAACCTGCACATTCAAGGGGCTTTTCGTCAAGGGTTAGAAGCCTCTAGGGTTTTGGATTGCCAGCCATAGTCTTGGCTGAGCGTGCTGTAGTAGATATCCTGGCAGCGGCCAGCGTCATCTGGGCGGAAGATATGCCAACCGTCTATCAATAAAGCAGGTTTGCGCATTGTCTCTAATAAGGGGTATAAATTCCAATCTTCATAAGAGGGATGGTTGTTCATGATGAAAACACAATCGGCATTTTGAAAGCCTTCCGAAACTGTACAAGGCTGAACGCCGGGGATAGACTGCAAAGCTTGGGGTTGAATAACGGGGTCATAGCCGCGAATCCTTGCCCCTGCTTGACGAAGATAGCGAATCAATTCGAGGGTGCTCGAATCGCGCATGTCAGAAGTCTCGGGCCACCCTTTGAAGGCAAAGCCTACGACAAAAACCACAGTTTCGTGGGGGTGACGGCGCGTCTGCTGGCAAAAGCGCTCGAATTTGCGAAAAACATGGTAAGGCATATACTCGTTGACCAACCGGCTGCGCCCAAGGATGGTTGGTTCTAATCCTTTTGCCAAAGCAGTGGAGCGCAGCAAATAGGGGTCCTTCTTCAAGCAGACTCCGCCAACGCCGGGGCTTGGCAAGGGGATGGGGTCACGCGGGTAACCCTCGTTTGCTGCTTGAATTACCTCAAAGGCATCTAAACCATATTGCTCGCATACCAAGGCAACTTCATTGGCAAAGGAAAAGATTGTATCCCGAAAAGCGTTGTTGACCAGTTTGACCATCTCGGCAGCTTCGAGTGAGTTTAAGTTCACAATCATAGGGGTCATCTCTCGAAAGAGAGCGGTAGCTACCTCTGCACCTTGTGAGTCGAGAGAGCCGATAATCTGAGGTAAGGAGCGAAGTTCCTTAAGCGCTCTGCCGGCGATGGTGCGCTCGGGAGCAAATACAAGGGAAAAGTCTCGGCCACCCCTTAAGCCAGAGGCTTTTTCCAGCCATGGAAGGCAATAATTTCTCGTGGTGCCAACGGGCACAGTGGAACGTAAAATCACCGTGTCGCCTACCTTTAGCAGTGAACCAACCTGATGACAGGCTTTCTCTACATCGTCCAAAACTGGCTGATGGTGTTGGTCCACTGGCGTGCCAACAGAGATGATATAGATGTCACACTCTTTCTCCGGCAATCGTTGATCGACAAACAAGCGTTTTCCAATTAAGTAGCGCACTTGATTTGCCAAGCCAGCCTCGTAAAAGTGGGGAATACCCTGTTTAAGAGAGGCGACAACAGATTCTTGCTCATCCACGCCATAGACGGTAAAACCAATATCGGCAAGCACAGCAGCCAAGGTCAAGCCGACAAACCCCAAACCCAAGACAGCAATCTTTTTCGTTTTGATATCGGCTTGCTGCAGTAAGCTGATAAAAGATACTACGTCGATGACGCGATTTTGCTCGTCAACGACTACAATTTTTCCCGCCCCCCGATCCAACATGCGCGTGCTCCCCTTGATCGTCTGCATGACCTCTTCTAACATCATTGGTTGAGCGTGGTTTCGTACTGCGATTGGGTTAACTGACATAATGGTCGAGAGTGGCTCATCCAAGCTGGCGCCATGCAGGATCGCCGAGCGAATATCGCCATCGGTTACAACCCCAATAAGGTGACTGTCGTCATCTACCACAACCGCGATGCCAGAAAGCCCAACCAAGTGGGGTGCTTTTTCAATGACCATCATCGCTTGACGGATGGTCTGGTCGGCTTTTACAAATAAAGCATCAATGTTTCTAGACATGAGTTTACTTTTCTCTCCCATGAGTCTCAATTCAAATTTTAGATTAGGATCTCAAGTTTAGCAGTCTCTGTTAATTGCAACAAAGCGGTCATTCTAGGTATACGACTCCATTTAACTCAGCAGCACGATAAGCAGCTAGAGCAATGTTCAGAGCAGCGATGCCATCTTCGAGCCCACAGCGTGAAGACTCTTCGCCTTTGATGAGGTTTAAGAAGTGCCGCATTTCAGCTAGGAAAAGGTCGTTGCGTTCTAAAGATTTGGTGGAATCGAGCGGAGAAGAGCTGGGAAAGGTTTGAAATTGGGCTTCTTGGGTGTGGTTCTGATTATAGGCGTAGAGGCGTGTTGCTCCGCTGGTATTGTCCCATTCAATTGTTCCGTGTGAGCCGATGATTTGCAAGTAGTGACGGGCTGGTCGCTGGATATAGTCCAAATGAACGCTTGCGACACAACCATTGGCGAACCACAAGCATATTTCCGCAGTATCTTCAACCTGAATCTCTAAATCGCTAATCTTTTCAACTGCAGCGAAAAGGCGCAAAACCTTGCCGAATAACCATCTTAAGTAATCCAACGGGTGCGAGAGAGTCAGGATTAAACCGCCGCCTAGGTCTGCTCGCGCACTGTAGCCCCGCCGATAATCTTCCCAAGGATGCCATGCAGGCAGATATTCACCCCAATGGGCGCGAATGATCAACGGCTTCCCGATCATCCCCAGCTCAAGGAGTTCTTTGACTTTGAGCAGGCCTGGGTGAAAGCGGAAATGGTAACCGATTAGTACTCGACAGCCATTTTGGCGGACAAGGCGTTGGAGTTCGTCCAACCCATCTAGAGTGTGTGAAATGGGTTTTTCAATCAAGAGGTGACAACCTCGCTTTGCCGCAGCTAGGGCTACCTCGAGATGTAAGGCGGTGGGATTGGCGATGATGACGGCGTGGGGATTGTGGTCAAGAGTAGCGGCTAGATCGGTCTCTT
>CAKZNJ010000383.1 GCA_937129505.1 uncultured Anaerolineae bacterium
ATGCTCCCTGGCAGTATATTTTCTACGGCGTACTGGGAGAAATGCTCTTAATTTGGGCACTCCGCCCGAATATCCGCCGCTTGATCAGCGGTAATGAGCGATTAGTCGGCAGGCGGGCAAAACGCAAACAAGAAGTCCTTGAGACGAAAAATCACTCTTCCTCTTCATCGCTCTCTTCTTCGTAATAGTCGTATTCATCTTGAGGTGAACGCTCGGGTAACTTACCGTAAAGCTGTTTGTATAATCCGATTAGGTTTTTGCGGTGTAACTCTTCCGCCAACCCACCAATCAGGACACGGCTCTTTCCGCACTCCTCAACACCAATTTCTTCTAATAAATCCATCGGATATTTACGGGTAGCAGCTTTCCGAACTACCTTCTTAATCGCAGCAAGGTAAGATAAATTCTCCTTTACAAAGTTATCAATCTCTCCTCTCAAGACAATATCCCCATGCCCTTGAATAATATTTTCAAGACCCAACTTCGACATCATCTTAAGACTATTGACCATATCATCGAAATCACCATCGACAATATACGGCAATGCCATGCCAGCATCACTGGCAAACAGAACTCGGTCTTCTTCCACCAAAACGCCCAAGTTATCTTTACTATGTCCGGGCAAGCCGAAAAGGGTTAAGGTCTTTTTCCCAACCCGGAGATTCATTTTCCCTTCTTCAAAGGTAATATGGGGAAGGACGATGCGAATTGATTGATAAAGCGCATGTTGCTCCTGAGCAACCTTTAGGGCAGGTATTCCTTTGCTCTCCAACCAGTCACGGCATAGTTTGTGTGATATGATCGTAGCTCCTTGAAAAAAACAATTCCCCCAGGTGTGGTCAGCATGATAATGGGTATTGATGACATAACGGATCGGTACATTTAGTTCCTGTTCGATAAAGTCTCGCACTTCGAGCGTCTCTTCGGGGACAGCTAGCGTATCCACAACAACTGCCCAGTTCGGGCCGATAATCGCTCCACAGGTCACTTGAGCATACAACTCACTCTGGAAAGAATAAACATTTTCGGCTATGCGCTCTCTTTGAACCATTCACCCACTCCCAGTTTCAGAATAGCGATAGCATAGCATAAACACAACCTCAGAGTCAAGAAACTTTAATCTAAAACTAATCTTCGGTAAAATATTGACCAAATCCACTACCATCGTTATAATGATCGATGAAACGTTGGGAAGAGTAAGTGGTTTTCTGCCTACAGAGAAGGACTGGCCAGCGGCTGAGAGCCACCAAGGTTGGAAACCACCGAAGGTCGCCCAACTTGATGCTGAAGAAATTGGCTTGCCAAGATTAGACCAGCACGGAGACGTCCGTTATCACGGATCCTGACATTACCTTACGTCAGGGCTGAGAGCACCGAATCTCGGTGAAAAGAGGTGGTACCGCGGAAGATTTCCCTTTCGTCCTCATAGGGCGAAAGGTTTTTTTTATTTTGGAGGTTTGAACCAATATGACTCTAAATCAAATACCAAAATCCTATCAGTTTAAAGCAACAGAAGAGCGCGTCTATCAATTTTGGGAGCAAAAGGGGTATTTCCAACCGTGGAATGACCCGAACAAACCCGACTTTGACCCTTCCATAAAGCCCTTTGTAATCGCCATACCTCCGCCGAATGTCACCGGTGAGTTGCATCTTGGACATGCCATGTTTGTCTCAATGGAAGACCTCATGATTCGCTATCATCGCATGAAGGGCGAGCCTACCTTATGGGTTCCGGGCAGCGATCACGCGGGGATTGCCACGCAGTTACAAGTGGAAAAAACGCTCGCAGCAGAAGGCTTGACCCGTGAACAAATCGGGCGGGAGGAATTCTTACGCCGCACATGGGCATGGAAAGAAAAATACGGCAACATCATTTATCATCAAATCCGCCGTCTCGGAGCGTCCTGTGACTGGACGCGCACCCGCTTCACCCTCGATGAAGGTTTATCGCGCGCAGTTAGGGAAGCATTTGTCCGCCTTTATGAAAAGGGATTGATCTATCGTGGCTTACGTCTGATCAATTGGGCCCCAGGACTCAAGACCGCTGTTTCCGACTTAGAAGTCGAGTATTCAGAAGAAATGGGCACAATGTACTATTTCAAATATATGCTCGTCCCAGAAGGAGATTCCCCGCCGGATGAGTATATACCTGTCGCCACGACCCGCCCTGAAACCATTTTAGGAGATACTGCCGTAGCGGTTCACCCCGAAGACGATCGTTACCGACGCTTTATCGGTAGAAAAGCAATTGTCCCCATTTTAGGCCGCCAGATTCCGGTTATCGCAGACACTTACGTTGATCGTGAATTTGGAACAGGGGCGCTAAAGATTACCCCCGGCCATGACCAAAACGACTATGAAATCGGACTGCGGCACGGGCTTGAGATTATCTCCGTTCTCGATGAAGCAGCTCGAGTCAACGAGAATGGCGGTCCCTACTGTGGACAAGATCGCTTCGAAGCTCGGCGGAACCTGTGGAAAGACATGCAAGCCCAAGGGTTGACCATTCGCGAAGAACCCTACTTGATGAACATCCCCCGCTCACAAAGAGGAAGTGAGATTATCGAACCAATGATCTCCACGCAGTGGTTCGTAAAAATACAACCCCTGGCCGAAGCCGCCCTAAGGGCCGTTCAAGATGGCCGCATTCGCATCATCCCTGAACGGTTTACCAAAATCTATTCCAATTGGTTGGAGAACATCGAAGATTGGTGCATTTCCCGCCAACTTTGGTGGGGGCATCGGATCCCGGTGTGGTATTGCGATGACTGCGGCGAATTGACCGTTACCCGAACAGACCCAAGCGAATGCCAGCATTGCCACAGTCCGCACATCCAACAAGACCCCGATGTACTGGACACCTGGTTTTCGTCTGCTCTTTGGCCATTCTCGACCCTCGGCTGGCCTGAGGATACACAGGATTATCGTTATTTCTACCCCACAAGCGTAATGGAAACGGGTTACGATATTCTCTTCTTCTGGGTGGCGCGCATGATTATGACCGGCCTAGAATTTACTGGAAAAATCCCTTTTCATACGGTGTATCTACACGGCTTAATCCGCGACGAACACGGACGAAAAATGAGCAAAACCTTGGGAAATATTATCGATCCCCTCATCGTTATGGACCAATTCGGCACAGACGCTTTGCGCTTCACCTTACTCGTTGGCTCCACCCCAGGCAATGACACCAACTTAAGTATAAAGAAAGTCGAAGCAAATCGAAACTTCGCCAATAAGGTCTGGAATATCGGGCGATTCATTATTCAAACATTAGAGCAAATTCCTGCTTCTCCCACCGCACCTCCCCGATGGTCTCTTGCCGATTCATGGATTTGGGCTAGGGTGCAAAATCTCAGCCGGGATGTGGAACGCTTGTTTCAAAGCTATCAATTTGGTGAGGCAGGCCGCTTGATTTATGAT
>CAKZNJ010000384.1 GCA_937129505.1 uncultured Anaerolineae bacterium
CCCTAGAGCCCTTTGAGATATAATAAGGAACGGAGATAGAATGGCGGAAAGCGAAGAGCGTGTTCAGAAACTTCTTGATCAAGCCCATTCTTCAGCGTGGGAAGGTGAGTGGGAACAAGCCGTTGTCCTTTATCAAAGAGCCTTACAAGTTGATCAGAAACAAGCCACCGCTTGGCTAGGGCTGGGCTACGCTCAGCTTGGGCTAGGTAACTTGCAAGAGGCATTCCGTGCCTACCAGCAAGCTGCGCAACTGCAGCCTCAAGACCCGATTCCCTTAGAAAAACTAGCTAACATTGCTGCCCAGCTGGGATATACCGATCAAGCAGCCCGTTACGCTTTTTTTGCTGCTGAGCTGTTCCTCAAGAATCGCGATGTGCCGAAGGCGATAGAAAATCTGCTGTTCGTTACGCGTTGTAAACCCGATGAAGTCAAAGCGCGCCAATTTTTAGCCAAACTCTACGAAAAGAGCGGTGAAATTAGCAAAGCGGTTCAAGAATATCTCATCTTGGCAGGCATCTACCAAAGGAATAATCAAGTCGACCAAGCCATCCAACTTTTGTCGCACCTCCAACAAAGCTACCCCACTCGAAGCGAGATACAAGAAGCTTTTCATAAGGTACAACAAGGTCAGTTCTTACCGCTGCCGCAAGTAGAGATCCCCCAAAAAGGGTTAAAAAAGATTAGCCGCACGCCTTCTGTCGGTACCAAGGAAATCTCGCCGGAAGCCAAACTGGATCCAGTTGCTGAAGCTCATCAATATGCCTTACGTGAATTGGCGGGCTTGATTTTCGAAATCGAAGCGGAAGGCACGCCAGAAGGACGAGGAAACCGCTCGTCTTGGATGAGCTCGGGTAGAGGGCTATTTGCAAAACAGAGCGACCCTGCAAAGATCGTCAAATATCTTGGCGCTTTTCTGAGCGCGGTGAAAACGGAAAATGAAGCCGAGGCTGTCTCCGAGTTGGAAAAAGCGGTGCAAGCGGGTTTATCCCACCCAAGTGCGGACTTCGAGTGGGGGTATTATCGCTACCGCAAGGACGAGAACGCCATCAAAGCCCTCCAACGGGCTGGCAAATCACCTGCCTATACTTTTGCAGCCAATTTGTTGATGGGTTGCGCTTTTCATCTTTTTGGACACAAACGGGAAGCTGTGCGAGCTTTTCTGAATGCTCTTCGTCTTGCAGATGGGCGCACACTCAAAGCGCAGCAGGCTGCCGAAATTGATCGCTTATACGAACCGATTAGTGAAGCGATTTTGTCTCAAAGCGACGAAGCGGTGTATGATAAAGTGATTGAAGGGGTGCAGGACCTCCTCTTGCGCAAAGATTGGCGTGATCACCTTGAAGCTACTCGTCGTCAACTGAACCCCCAGCAGGAAGATGGTGCAACTGAGCTTCGACCGGTTGGGGAGGTGTTTACCCAATCCGGAGGCTACCGGCTGATTGGCGCCATGGCTTCTATTCAGGCATTGGCAAAGTCTGGCCATCTGCGCTCGGCGATGGAAGAAGCCTATTATGCTTTTGACTTAATGCCCAATTATCTCCCCTTACATCTCTACATGGGCGAGCTGCTGGTTCAGATGGGGCTAATGGAAGAAGCTTTTATGAAATTTTATTCGGTAGCCCGTTCTTACGAGGTGCGGGGCGAAATCGAGCAAGCGATCCGCTACTACCAACGAGCTACTGACATTTCACCACTCAATACGACCGCAAGGCAAAAGCTCATTCAAGTTCTAAACGGAAGTGGCCGCCTTGAAGTGGCATTGCAAGAGTACATACACTTAGGGGAGGTCTATTACAACCTTGCCGATTTACGTCGGGCTCGCGAAACTTATTTACAAGCCTATCAACTAGCGCAGGACGCGCAACTGGAAAAGCGGTGGGCCGTTATGCTCCTTCACCTGATCGGAGATCTTGACCGTCAGAATTTAGAATGGCGTCAGGCACTTTCCGTATATGAACAATTGCGGCAAGTCGATCCCGAAGATGAGCAAACGCGGCTGCAGCTTGTTGACCTAAATTTGCGCTTGCAGCGCGAGCCCCAAGCAATTGTTGAACTGGATGATTACCTAAACCTCTTAAGGCAAAAAGGCTTGATCGGACGCGCTCAGGAATTCTTAAATCAATTAATGGTGGAATATCCTGACTGGGCGATCTTAAGGCGGCGGTTAGATAGCTTGAGCACTTCCCCCCGTCATTTGCGCTGACTCTTTATTTCCAAATGCGGAAAGATGTTTCGGTGTCTGCCCAAAGTTTGTCATACTGGGCTTGGATTTGTACAATTACTAAGCCAAGTTGGGCAGACTGATAGGGAAAGTCAAAGCGTGCGATTCCATTTGCGTCAGAGAATCTTGGGGGAGGTGGGTACACTTCCGCTCCATCGGGTAAAAAGATTTGTACGCTAACTTGGGCACTGGCTATCGGGCGTTCGTTTTGGTCCTGAGTCAAGACATAGATTGTTTGAGCACCCGCTGGGGGTGAAACTGCTTTTTGAACAAAGGCACGCAGGCGCAGCGCTTGGATGAGTTGCGGCGCATTGTTGTTGGCTAAGTTGGCGGCGAGCAATCGTTGGTCTTCCTTAACGAGAGAGAAATACCGTCTGCCAAGCGGCGATACCCGAATGGCAGATGTTGAGGTAGCTTTGCCAACCCATTCGAGGCGGAAGAGTTGAAAATATTGCACAATTAACCCATCTTGGACCATCAGATCGGATATGGGATAACCGAAGATTCTTACCCCGCCGTTCCTTTCGAAAAAGTCTAAAAATTCATAGCAGACCGAAAAGCCAGTTTCTGGAAAATGTCGGCAACGCCCCAAGGGATAGGGGATTTCGAGCGCGGTTGCCTGCATCTGATAAAGCATCATTTGACCGAGCGGGGTAACCCGTACGCGTAGTTCAGGGGGGTTCTCGGGATAAAGTTCAAAGCGGCTGTTCTCAAAGTATTGAACAATCCGCTGAGACTCGTTGGAGTAAAAGGGGTCGGTGATGGGCAAGCCATAGATTTGGTCGGGGTGCTCTGCTTGCAGGTATTTTTTCAGGAACTCGCCGCTAACCGAGTGGCCTGTCTCGGGATACAATCGTGGTTCTAAATTTTGGGTAGTGTTAGTCGATTTGGGAGAAGGTTGGAGGGTGAGAAGAAAACCTCCGAGCATAAGAAACAGAACCAAAACCCCTACAAAAAATCTTTTTTTCATGCCTTTATTATATACAAAATCTTGTGAAAAGGCAATAGAAATTTGAAATAATTTCTGATCGAATAGAGCAGGTAGATGGGATGATACTTAAGGTTCTTGGGATGCGTTTTACTCGATTGAGAGGGTAAAGCTGACTTTGATTAAGAATTGGGGTGGCGCCCCCGGCGAGATTCGAACTCACAACCGTCTGATCCGAAGTCAGGCGCTCTGTCCATTGAGCTACGGGGGCGCGTGCCAGATACGTCCATTATTTCCAAAACTTTGAGTATTTACCTGTTTAGAATGGATTCAAGAAATTAGCTGAATGGAAGCATAAGAATGCCTCAGTGAGTGAATTTTACTCTCGGAAGCCCTAATTTGACAAGGGATTCGTGAAAATGCATTCTGTTAAATCCGTTGCAGTAACTTGCCATTTATGGCATAATATTGTCATGGAATTTAACGAACTTTTGCGAAAGGTGGGCGATGAACCGCTCTTCGAGACCGCCCTGTTGCTGGCGGGGGAGATTTCCGCCGATGATGTGCATCGCCAACTCTCGCGCTGGACCCAAACCGGACGCATCATTCAACTGCGCCGAGGCCTCTACACCCTATCGCCGCCGTTCCAGAAAGTGAAACCCCATCCCTTTC
>CAKZNJ010000385.1 GCA_937129505.1 uncultured Anaerolineae bacterium
CATCAGCACCTCGCCAAGAGGTTGATCCTTGAGATCAAAGGTTATTTTCTGCTCTTGAGAACCGACCAGTTTGAACCAGTACCAATGCTCATTCTCAGCTACCGATTGGTAAACCAAATTTTCTTCAAGCTTTAAGTAGCTCAGGATTTCCCCTGATGGTTGACTTTCAGAGAACGTCGGCGGCATATCAATTGGCTTGACCAATGTAGAAAGTTGCGGATCAGCACTTTCCCGAAAGCTGGACTGTTGCTTTAAAAGAAACACATTTTTATCCCAATAGGAGCTGTGAGTGGGCGGAGAATAAAACACAAAACTTGGTTGCCTTCCACCAAGCACCCAGAATGGGATTTCCACCCCTCGAAATGTCAAAGTCCCTTTAAAAGTACCGGCGTCGCCAAAACCATACGCCTGCAATTCTTTGAGGGGGATGGCAACCATCGCATCCGCTGGTGCACTAATTTTTATCGCCTGCGAGACCGATAACCGGTCATTTATCCTGCTCCCCAAAATAGGCAAAGTACACCCTCCACACACTATGACAAATAGGAGCGAAGTGGTGAGACCTTTGCCACAGATCCAAGCTCGAAATTTCGATTGATTCATTCAATTTTGCGCAGGGCGAAGATAAACCCACCGCCGAGGATCACCCACACAAATACGATCATGCCAATAACCAACAAACGAGAGGGCGTAAACCAGCTTGCGTTTTGTGGCACTGTGCCAACTAGCGGCGTTTCGCTCGCAACTTCGATGAAGGGAGTCGGTGTATCGGGGAAGATCAGGGTAATGCTTGGTAGGGGAAGAGTCGGAATACTTTGCTCTGTCGTTGTTGGTGTTGGTTCACTTGTCTCAGTTGCCACGTCCATCGTAGCCGTCGGTTGCGGTAAGGGCGTTGGCGAAATCACCCGCACCGTATTGGTCGGGATGACCGCTGTCGGGGTGCGGCGCGGAACGTTTTGCCTTGGGGTGGAAGTTGGAGCCGCAGTGGTGGAAGTCGGCTGAGTTGTACCCGTAGAGGGGGGTACAGTGACCGTTTTCGTCTCTGCCACTTCTGAATTTTGATTTGTGTCAACAGCGATTAGTTGATATGTGTAACTCACTCCTCTCTGAACATCCCCATCGTAATAATCGCCATAAAGCTTTCCCACTATCGTACTCTCGGCAGAAACAAAATCTACCTTCTCACTCTCTGTACAACCGCTGCTCTTTGCGCATAATCTGACCACCTCAAAAACACCCCCGCTGCCACTGACCTTGCGCCGTACCTGAAACCCCAAATTATCCAGCTCGCTTGCCGTCTCCCAGCGCAGCTTCACCTGTTGCGTAGCTGCATCCCAGCTCACCTCAAAATACTTCAAAGTGACAGCACCCACGCCCCTATCAGTGGGAAAAAGGAGAATAGCAAATAAAACGATATAAAGAATAAAACGACTTTTTACAAAAATATTCACTCGCTGGAGCTCCAAGTGATGATCTCCTTTTTTGCCAGTTGTTCGAAAAAACTTATCACATCCTGTTTGATTTGTTCTTCATCAGCCGCATATTCCCGCTGCACTGCGCCGACAATCTCGCTGACACTTCGTTTGCCATCAATCAAATGTAAAATAAAGGCGCCAACTTCGTTAACCACCTTAATTTGATTTTTGTCCGGCAAGACGAGAACCGCTTCCCTACCTTCTTGGCAAGAACCCACCTCCTGCAAGATAATCTCTGCTCGCAGAGTTGGAATTTTATCCATTCTCTCATCCCACATGTAGTAACATCCTCTCTAAAAGCTGGATTGGAATTAAAACACCTTTTCCGAGCCAAAACAAGGGGCGTTTTAGTTTGCCGTTTTTCCAACGGGCTAACTTTAGTAACTGATTGCCAACGGCGCCAACCCAAAAGTGACCATATCCTATCAACAGCTTCGCCGCTCGGTGTTTAGACTCAATGGGATAACGTTTCCCCGCTCGCTCGAAGGCAACCACTTTCCCAATGACATCGTCAGGCTGGACTAGGGCGTCGAAGTAGAAGAGGTTGTCACCTTTGGTGATCAGCTGATCTGGTGTTTTATATACCAGTCGATGAGTAAACATGGAATGACCTTGCTCAAATACAAGTATATCGCCAATGGAAAGGTCTGGCCATGTAATGTGTTTTAGCCAAACCCGATCTCCATCTACAAGCAAGGGTAGCATACTGCTCCCTTTAATTACCATGGAAACCGTATGATCGTCTACAAGCACATCTCGTAAGGTAGAGGCAATCAATTGCGCAGTCTGGAGAGACTCAGAAGCTCGCATGGTCACATTTTCTTATGGCCGTGGAGAAACAGATAAGAGCGCAGGATCTCCAAAAACCGTATACGTATGAACGAGGTCAACATGCAGCCGCGCAGATTGGTAAACGTGTATTTTTGCTTGAACAGATGCTGCTCCTAATCGCCACGGATTCGAACTAGAGAAGATATACTCATAAAAGCCGCGCTGCAAGCTATCATGGGCTGTAGCCACTCCTAAACCAGTCGGAGAAAAAGCAACCACTGCTCCTTCACCCCCCGTCCGCACCATGAGTTCTATCAACGATTGTCCCCTGTGATTGCCAGTATTAAGCTGGGGATAAAACCAATAGCCATCCAAACAATCGAGGCTCATCACGATCGGCAGGGTGGACTGATTATTTAGTGTGGGGACATCAGCGTTCACAAAAATTTCGGCTTTACTCCATCCATCGATGTAACCATGTCCAGAATAGACCAAATGTCCCGCACCCGTTGAATTCAGCAACGTTTTCAGCGTTTGGGTTGCGACGGGGCACTGATTGCTGCCGCTTGGAGTACCACAAGCAAGATTGGTTTGAGACTCGGTATTGTAACTCGTATATGTACTTCCACTCTTATTTAGATAGATTTTCCTTAGATCGGAAATGAGATATGAAGCGATTACATTGTCCATCAGTTGGGGAAAGTTCCCCGCCCCTGGGTCATTGGCATCCGTCACAAAGATGAATCGTTTCTGCCAAGTTTCAGAAAAGGTATTCTCGTGAGATTGAATCTTGTCTAAATAAGCCGTAATCTCCGAACTACTATTTACTGGTAGACGTCCGATAAAAAGATCTGGCAGCGGATCCCAGCCATCCACGGTCACCAAGTCATTCGCCGAATCCACCTCCCCCTGCCACGGATCAACCCATTGTAGATTCGGTGGCATATAGATCGGGGGGTTGTCATAACTGCTCGAGCCGAGAAAGTTCCAGTGACCATCACCAACCAACAGGACATAGAGCGGTTTCGGATTCCAATAATCATAAGCGTATTGGAGATAATTCTTGATCGCCCGCGGATGGTAAATTCCAAAGTTGAATTGATTGATAATTTCCTCAAGGGCAACCACTTTTGTCGAAAGCCCATCCTCATTCTGCCGATAGTCTGCTAAAGATTGGGTGGCTTCTAGGAATGCCCTCGGTGCAATGAAAATATAATCCGCCCTAGGACTGGTAATTGATACGTCAACCACCTTTTCAATAGTAGAAGCTGATTTAGGCGCCCCGATAAAATAACTCAAGCCGTATGCGGTTGGGGCAGCAAAGGATGTTGTGCCATTTGCAAAAACAGCACCGATAATAAGCTTTGGCTGGAGGGGGTTAGAAATCTGCAAAATCAGGGGGGGTTGGGTAAATCCGCTAAGGCGCAAGGAATTAACAGGCTTATAATCTTTCAGAATGATGGGCAAGTAAAGTTTATAAGGAGCAGGTGTACTTGTTGAAGAACTACTTGATAGCCTATTTAATCTGATTTGACTCCCCTGCGCAACCAAGCGCCGCTCATACTCTACCTCAAACCAATCAACAAAGATTTGGTCGCTAAACATCCCACTCACTCTTTCAAATTGAATCTTTAGGGTATTCTGCCCATTGACTAAGTAAGACGATGGGAAGGAAAACTCAAAGCGATGGCGATTTTTGCCATCCCATTCAATTATCCCTAGCAGACTATTGTTTATATAGAGCACCTGTCTGTGATCGGGATTAATGCTAGGGCTATGTGTTCTTGCCACAAACTCCCCCCGCACTGTCGCCATCCCACTTGCAACAGGGTCGGGAATTGATAGAAGATAATCTTTTGAAACGGTGCTACTAAATTGGACATTTTCCCAGAAAAAGGTGTCTTCACCAGTAAAATGAGTAGTCCACCAGACATTTTGTTGTTCGAAGCGAAGGCGTTCTCGAAACGTTTCGATAAAAGGCTCTCCTCCCCCTGTGACGTTTATCTGCTCCATAAACGGCCCCCCTGTACCACCAGCTGTCAGCCAATATACATTTCGATTGGTATATTTTTCCACCATGGTTCGATTGAAGCGGGGGACAAACGGAGTAAGATTAGATTCATTGGGGCGATAAAAACTATCTCGCCAGAAGTCATCTTCGTCGCCATATAAGGAGGCCAGATAGGTTCCATCAAACCGTTCACCGAAGAACAAGACATACTCTTCAGGGCTAAATTTGGCTGCGTTACCATCGCTGTTATGCACATAGATCGCTACTGGCCGCCCTTGATTGGTCATTGCAAAGGTTTGCGGATTTACAGAGTTCACAGCCATGCCGGCTGATTGCAGCGCTTCGTAGGTGAGTTGATAGATCCCATCCTCTATGACGGTGATCTTATACCGTTCGCCGCTCGATTCCATTCCAAGTCCTTGCAAATTGACTTCTCTTTGAGATTCGTATGAACGATATCGCTTTGCGTCCGAATAATTTAAAAGGGTCTTTTGTAAAACGGGCTCAAAAGGATTTTCTTGTTCAGTTAATGCGCTTGAAGAAGGGGATAAGAGAGGGGTTTGTCCCTCAGCATAGCGATATTCGACAACAAATTGGACTTTTTTGATGACTTCTAGTTTCTTTGTTGCAGCTAGATATTGAAATGGATAAACCCTGATAGGCAAGATGCGCTGATCGCGCAATTTGGCAGGTTCACCCAACTCGACAACAAGCCCAGGAATCAGGCTTTCGCTGTTATAAGCCTCGCTGTTCCTGAGATAAAAGGTTTGCCCCGCACTCAAATCCTCCTCACCAACCACATATGTCCCAACGGGCTCGATCCAATATTCGCCTTCTAGAGTCCCTTTTTCAACGTTGACAATACGCAAAGAAAACTCAGCATTGATCGGTACCCCAACTGTCGTCGCTACTAGCGGCAGCCTTGGCTTGCCCGCTTCGGTCATAGTTGAAGCGTCTTTCATGTTGATGCGATCATATACCTCGCCGTCAAGTTCCACCTTTTCAAATGTATATGTCTCGATTTGATATTCGATGGTCACGCCGTATTCGTCTGCTTGAAGAAGTTGGAAACCCGCCGTTTGAGCCGAGCCTGGTTGTGCCCGAGCGCTTTTTGCCCAAAAGTTCACAAAAAGGCTGCAAATTAATAATCCATAAATAAGTGCTCTTCTTTTCATTAATCTTTCCTTATTCTATCTCTTCATAAAATTTATTTTAGACTAATGTTATCTAAATGTAAATAGTACCATCGTATCATCTTGTCGCTTTCCAAAAGTTATATACCAAAAGAGCTATTCGCCCTCTCAAATCTTATGTGCGCAAAGGTCTCATCCATTCATTGCAGACGAAGAGGTTCATCATCCCATTGGTAGAGGAGAGGGGAAGACACCCTCTGGCTCTCCCCCCTGTCCTTCCGAACGAGCGTCAGCGACTGCTTTCCCCATGTCATTCCGAACGAGCAAAGCAACCTCGCCCGCATGTCATTTCGAGACTCTCTCATGTCGCTTGAGCGTCACTTGATGAGGGAGTGACATAAAGCCCGGTCAGCTACCGAGCAGGCAAGTTCGGCTCGGCTTGGATTTTGCCTTACTCCAACAGACCCACCCTATTCCGTTATGAGTATCTAGCGGGAAGATCTCTCGCCTACTCGACCTGTACCCCTCACCCCCGGACCCTCTCCCACGAAATGGCGAGGGAGTCAAGCTCCCTTCCCCCTATGGGGGAAGGGCAGGGGATGAGGGCTGTGATGAGGGAATAACATCAATTCCGATCAGCTACCGAGCAGGTAAGTTCGGCTCTGCTTGGATTTTGCCTTGCTCCAACAGCCACAAGCCAATAATGTCATGAGTAGTAAAGCAAAATCTCCCCCATGTCATTCCCAAAGAGCGTCAGCAACTACTCCAAGTAACTTAGGGCGTTTTTTCGATGTCTCTCTGACCTACCTATCTCACTCGGACAGAATTTTTGGTGATTTTACCCAAGAGCACCAAGTTTGTTTTGACGTCAAGCAATTCTTGAAATCCCAATGTATCACCCTCTGACACTAGCAAGGTTACCGCTCCAGCAAAACTTCCCAATATGAGTCATTTGGTAATAGATGCAACCGATAGTAGGGGATAGTATTCAAAATTTTTTGGCATCTTTTCATGATTTCCCTCAGGTAATCAGGATGAGCGCACAAGATTGGAACACAGGCGATCATCTCGGCTAGGGCTTGTGCCTGTGGGGTCGATTCTAAATATATGCTGGTGTCCTTGACCAAATAAAGCGTCTTTGCCAATGGGGCGCTGCCTGGTCTAGGGCGAACTTGGGTCGGGTTGTAAAAAGGAGTCGCAAATACTATCCAGGCCCCTTCCTTAGGGTAGAGCACAAGTAAGTCATCATTTAGTACGCTGCCATCTGGAGAATTACGCGCCGTCGTCGTCTTACCTGCACCCGAATGTCCCAGAAAGAGATATGCTTTCCCATCACGTTCTACGCCGGCGGCATGCACCATAAGTCCACCCAAATAATAGGCAACCAAAGCACTAGTTACCCGTAAAAAATAATCGATGCCTATTAGGGGGTGCTTGACCTGCATGGATAAATAAGCTTCCTTGGTCCGCCAGTTGACCACTCCCCGATAAGTTGGTTCATTGAATTCGATTGTGTGGGGGCTGACTTTCGGTAGGGTTGGAATGTCTGCTTCTCCGCTAGACACGGTAGTTTTTATTGAGATAATCGCTTCTTGATCAGTTAGGAAATCCCGATAGTAGGAAGCCAACCGCTGGAACAATTCGTCCGATTGCATCCGGATATCAATGGAAAATAGGCCTAAACCGATTGTAATTTCACGTTGAGCCATTTGTAGCCTGCTCCGCTTTAGCGATACGGTTACTGGGTGTCTCTCGCTTCCACAAGATCGCCGCCACCAAAACCATCATAATCCCTAGAGCTAACTCAATTATTCCCTGCGGTTCCACCTGAGCAGAAATAGGTTTATGTTTGGTCGCATTTCCCTGAGTATCGATATCTTCCAATTGATAATAGTAAAGCTGATTTGGCACAACACTTGCATCCACATAGCGATAAGTGCCGCCTTGGAGAGGTTCACTCGATGACGGAATAATCGTATAGTTAAGCTTACTAAATGGTCCGCCCGGCTGATCCGCACGATACAGGTTGAAACCTACTGTGTCGATTTCAGTTGCTGTTTCCCACTCAATGACGATGCGTGGATTGCGATAGCTATACAAACCATAACCACCTAACAAGATCCCACCAAGCATAATTAGAATATAAACAATGAAAATTTTTGGGCTTTGTCTGGACATAAAACGATTATATCTTATCTCATGATAAAATCATTTTAGGCTATCGATGAAAAATCGGACCACCATCTTGCTGCTCTCCCTATTCGTAATTTTGTTCACCGTGCTCGCCTCTAAACCAGAAGCCAGCCACAGCGCTCCTCCGCAGCCAACTTATCAACCGACTCCTACTCCTCAATCGGTTGAAGATCAAATTCGTAGGTTAATTATTGATTCATTATCCAGTATGAAAAGAACTCAGCCAGTCTTTGAAATGTACGACACGGCAGTTGAGGAGATCCGCTTGAACCCTACACAAGATAAGGCAACAGCCTATTTGTTTCCCGTTGATCCCCAAAGTGGTGAGTTTGTCCCCACCGAGCCTGGCTTAGCAATTCTAGAGAAAGTGGGTAATCAATGGATTGTTTCCGTACCAGGTGACCCCGATTGGCTAATCCAACTCAAGTCGCTTTCGAACGATCTTATCTCAATTGAAGAAAAAAATCTTTGGCTATCTCGCGATGCCCAACTGAAAGCGCTTGCCGCAGTCGGGCCTTTTCACGGATATCGCTTACCATGGGCAGCAGGTGTGACCATGCGACTCACTCAAAGCGTTGCCCACGACCGCTATACACCCAGTGGCAATGCCCATTATGCCTTCGACTTCGCCACGCCAGGTCCTGCTCAAATGTTCAATCTATACGCTGCGAAAGGCGGCTATGTTTGGAGCGTCAGGGATAATTGCCCTAACGGTTCAGAAACCTGTTCAAACTGGATCGTCCTACGCGACCCGAGCACCAACCCGGTCACATTTCAACTCTATCTTCATCTCGCCCAAAACAGTATCCCTTCTTCGATTCGTTCCATTGGTACGTTTGTGCAGCGAGGTCAGTTTATTGGTGTGGCGGATGACACCGGGGTCAGCACTGCGCACCACCT
>CAKZNJ010000386.1 GCA_937129505.1 uncultured Anaerolineae bacterium
ATCAGGAGGAAGCTCTGTCGATCTCTGACCGGGTTGTGGTGATGAACAACGCTCGGATTGAACAGATTGGCTCACCGTTTGAAATCTACAATTTCCCCCAGACCGAGTTTGTGGCTCAATTTGTTGGTACCCTCAATGCTGTACAGGCCGAAATCCTGGATACCAAAGATGGGCTACTGCGCTTTGATGGTCAGCAAGTCCACACCGCCGATAAACTGGAGGGCTTCAGAAATGGGGATAAGATCATGATTGCCATTCGTCCCGAGCGATTGAGTTTTGCTGCGGATGGGCGCAAAGCGAATGTCCTTCAGGGCACGATCAAAAATATCACCTTTTTAGGCTCGATTGTGCGCATCCAGGTGAAATTGGGTGAAAACACTTTTTATATGGACACCTTCAATAATCCTTTCCTGACATTACCAAAGGTTGGCGATGGAACTGAGATTACTTGTTCAAAGGAAGCGGTTTTGATCTTGCAGCACCAGAGAGCATAAGTTTAGGATGACGAAGCAGCGCAAAAGGTAGGCCGCAGTCAAATTCAGCCTACCTTTTTGCTTTGAGAATACCTTGTGGCGAACCTTATTGTCTCAGAATCAGCGGCAAAAACACCCTGTAGAGCAAACCGATGCCGCTACAGATAAAGCCGCTGCACATTTTATATCCGGAGCTTGAGCTGGAGACCAAAATAGCACTGCCGAAAGAACCTTCCAGGCGGTAGCCACTGGAGGTGGATATTCCGCCCCCGCTACCCCCTCCTTGGAAGGAGCTACTGATTATTTTATAGCTCGTTGAGCTCATTGCAGCCGTTGCGATGGGAATGCTGACGAGGATCACGATTAGCCCCAAGATAAAGATCTTTATGATGGTTTTATGTTTCATCTTCCCCCTCCTATTTGAGTAAGAGAAGGACCAAGATGACTCCTGTACCGCTTTCCAATTCACCCATCGCCTTTCCGAGGATTGCACCGGGGATGGCTTCGGTAGCTTTCATGGCGTGACCGGGCAGAGATGCTGAGGTCAATAAGTCGCCCCTTTGGATGGGTCCGTTTTCCGCCGATACCTTGACCGGAACGATGCCCACGATCGCAACGGGGATGAGGTTATCCGCTGTGTCTTCTGCCCCTCCGCCACCGATGAAGCCGGGTTCAGTAGAGTACACGCCAGCAATCGCAGTGGAGTAAGGCTCAGAAGCCAGGGCGACAGCGCGATCGACCGTAGGGCTGATGATCAGCACATCTCCGGGTTTGACTTGCGCACTTTGGGGGTCAACGGCAATCAATTCTGCGAAATCGGCACCCCCACCCGTAAACGTTCCGTCGGCTCTTACTTGTCCCGTACTAGTCACCCGGAATTCTAAATCACTACACTGGCGACCAGTAACAATAGACGCACTGCACCCACGGATGAGATCACCGGTTGCATTGGTTCTCACTCCAAGAACCAGTGCTGTCCCACCACCACCGGCACCGACTGTTAGTGTGCCGTAGTTGATGTCAGTCGAATCGCCGCCACCGGGGCCATTGCCCTCATGTATGGAGCCGATCACTGCCCCTCCAGCAAGGGTCATGGCGTAGGGAGCGCCGAGCAGTTTTTGGCGTGGAGTTAGGGTCTGACCTGCGACTACTATTTCTAACCAGAGCGGTTGGGCAAACAGTGCCGGATCGAGTCCATCGAGCTGATAGGCATCCACAACAGCAGAGCCGATCTCGTAGTTAAATAAACCGTTGACGACATTCACGGTCTCGGTTTTTTCAAATATTTTACTTCCGGAAGTAGTACATGTTGAACACGTCCATAAGCGAAATGTAATGGATACATTGCCATTGATCGGATTGCCAGCCGAGTCGGTCAGGCGACCTTGATAGCCGATGGTTTTATCTGGACCACAAGCCGTTAGGAGGAGGGCGAAAAGAAATGTTATCAAGATTGTCAAGTTTGTTTTGTTCATAAGAAATGCTCCTAATTTGATCAAATAATGTGAAAATCTTGGGAGATGTGTAAATCATGACGCAAAGGTCAAGAGCGTTTTTGGCTTATGGGTGACCTCCTAGCAAATTAAAATTAATTAGCTAACCATTGGGGGATAAGATGGAAAACTAATTAGTTATTATTATATAACAGACCTAAATTATCTTAAATTAAAAATTCATTAGAGAATGGCTATTGAGAGGATTTGATTACCAAATAAATCCATAAAAAATTTGATATTGAACTAAAACATCTAAGTAGGTAGTCATATGTTTTTAGAAAGCATGAACCGATATTCATAGTCTGGCATATTCTGCTGAAGCAAAACCTGTTCAACTTTCTGGATCACTTCTTCCATGCCGCTCCAGATCTGATTGGCGCAGGCCAAATCTTTGAGATGGCGCCAGAAACGCTCAATCGGGTTCAACTCTGTACAGTAAGCTGGCAACCACACGACCATGGTCCGGTGCTCAAAGAGGCTCACTTCAGCCAGTGCGGCAGCGCTCTTGTGGTAAGAGGCACGATCCAACACCAAGATGAGGCGACCGGTTGGGTATTTTTCGTCCAACAGATACTCTAGGAAGGTGATGCAGGACACGCAGCCGGCTCTCGCTCAGGTTGATGCCGGTCTGCCTTTCCAGATGATCTCGCAACCGCTTGACCGCCTAAATGGTGAAGGCATAGCCGAGTTCAGGAGGTTTTTTACTATGTAACCTTTATCATCACCTTCACAGAGGCCTATGACCTTAAAAGACATCTTCGGGATCTGTCCCTAGCTGTCCATTGGTTGAGTTAGGTTGCAAATGGTGGTAAGCTCGCCAGAGATGGTAGGTGACTCGATCTAACCAGCGCATAGCTTCGAGCTCCAAAAGGGCTTTATCGGGGTGAATGGACATTTGGGCGGTTTCCTCAAGGACGATGCGCCGTTGATTGCGGCGTCGATCAGCTACTTCAAAGGAAAACTCGTTCAGGAAGTGGGCGATTTCTTCAATGTGTGTGTTGTCTTTATATTGGGCGAGGTGGGAAAGCACATCTTTGACCCGTTCAAAGGTTTCCCTTACCGACTCAGCTTCTTTTGCTACTGAGGTGAGTTCGTAAAGACGTAACTCATCGGAAAGCTGTTTGAGATGGTCCATGGCGTGAAAAATAGAGACTGCTTTATCCTTTCCGTTTGAACTTCCTTGGGGAAGATTGGAAATGAAGCGGCGTGTCTCAGCTAAAGCGAGATTGGCGGTATTGAGAAGGTTTAGGGCTACGCGCGGTCTCAAATTGCCACAAAAAGCTCGATTGGCAAAGTCTACCAATAGTTTTGCCACATCCAGAATTGCCTGGCGTGAGGCTTCAACAGCTACTGGATAAACTCGGATTCTGCGGGCATCAAGGTGGCGGGTGAGAGGAGGCTCATTGTCCGGTAGAATGCGATACATTAGCTTTGTAAAGGGAGAGATCAAAGGCATTAACACCAGTACACCGATAACGTTAAAGGCGGTGTGAAAAGAAGCTAAAATGGTGGTGGAATCCCAGAG
>CAKZNJ010000387.1 GCA_937129505.1 uncultured Anaerolineae bacterium
CTATCGGGAGATCGAATTGCTTACCAATCTAAAGGTTGTGGTGTCACTGGGGAGGATAGCTTTTGAACAAATGGTGGACTATTATCATCTTTCGCCGAAACCCCCTTTCCACCATGGGAAGGGATATCAGGTATCAGATGGTTCTAAACTGCTTATTGCATCCTATCATCCAAGCCGTCAAAACACTCAGACCGGACGTTTGACGGAGCAAATGTTTGATCTCATTTGGAATAGAGCAAAATCGTGGTTGGAAGGAGAAAAGTTTGAGAGCGGTTGATATCATTATCAAAAAACGGGACAAGCAAGAGCTGACTGCACACGAAATCGAGTGGTTTATTCAGGGGTACACCAGCGGTGAGATCCCTGACTACCAAGCTGCGGCATGGGCGATGACAGTGCTATTGAACGGCATGAGCGATGACGAGACTACCGCCCTAACGCTTGCTATGGCTCGCTCTGGAGAGATGTTAGACCTAAGTGGGGCGGTAGAAATTGCAGTTGATAAGCACTCAACCGGCGGAGTGGGAGATAAGACGACCCTCGTTGTTGCCCCCTTAGTGGCTGCTTGTGGATTGCCGGTGGGAAAAATGTCTGGCAGAGGCTTGGGCTTTAGTGGGGGGACTTTGGATAAGCTGGAGTCCATCTGTGGATTTCGAGCTGATTTAACCACCGAGCAATTTCTACGCCAAATGGCTGATATAGGTGTAGTTGTTTGCGGACAGACAGCGGATTTAGCACCCGCCGACGGAAAGTTGTATGCCTTACGGGATGTGACCGGGACAGTGCAATCAATCCCTTTAATTGCCTCGTCTATTATGTCCAAGAAGATCGCCGCCGGCGCTCAGGCAATTGTCTTGGATGTCAAGGTTGGTTGTGGGGCATTCATGAAGACTTTGCCAGAAGCGGAACAATTAGCCCGCCTGATGGTCGAAATCGCTCGCAAAACAGGGCGTAAGGCGGTCGCTTACCTCTCTGATATGAATCAACCGTTGGGCAAAGCTGTGGGGAATGCTCTCGAGCTTCGGGAGGCAATTGACACCTTGCAATGTCGGGGACCAAAAGATTTTGAGGAACATTGCCTAGAAATCGCCAGCCGCATGATGGTCGTAGGCAAACAAAGTCCTTCGATGGATAAGGCTTGTCTAACCGTTGAGCAGACATTGCGAAATGGTCAGGCATGGGAAAAATTCCTTGCTTGGATAGCTGCGCAAGGTGGTGATGTACAGATGGTCATTGATCCCCAAAAGTTGCCTACCAGCGCCATCCAGCGGCAAATTCTTGCCCCACAAACGGGTTACCTTCATCAAGTTCATGCGGAAAAGGTCGGATTAGCTGCAGTGTTGCTCGGAGCTGGACGGGCAAAGAAGGGCGATCCGATAGATTATGGAGTAGGGATTGAGGTGCTTGGAAAAGTTGGGCAAATGGTTCAAAAGGGCGAGCCGCTCTTTATCGTTCATGCAAACGACGAGCAAACTCTACACCAAGCGCAAGAGATGCTTCTCGAAGCGATCGTAATTAAGGAAAACCCCGTAGAGCCTTTACCACATTTCTACGGGGTGATTGAGTGATGATTTTCTAGTATTATCTGGTTTATTCAGGGGCAGTCATCGGGATTAACCAAAAGGATTTGCCATCGCTTTCAGGTGTCCATCCGATAAGCCCGTAGTCGGTTTCAACCATCCACATTAGCCATCCCCACGAGCAGACCGGGCCGCTGATGACTTTCAGGTGTTCACCGGGCAAAGCATAGCCGATAATGTTATGGGCACTGCTGATGTCGGGACTGCTCCGGATAGCATTCTTCCCGCCATCCATGCTGACGTAGACATGAAAGCTCACGCGAACAATAGAAGGTCCACACCCCTCTAAGGGGTAGTAGACATAATACCCTTGCTTTTTAAGCGTCTGGACTTGTCCTGGGTTGGGTGTGGGAGGCAAGGGAAGGGAGGTAGGGGTATAGGTAGGATAAATGACCGCTATGGGTGTTTCTGTTGGCGTAGGGGATGGTTCAGGTGTCACAACCTGAGTGATGACTTGGGTAACTACCACGGTTTGAGGGACTTCACGAGTTACTTCGATCACCTGAGGCGTCGCAGCAGAACAGGAGCTAAGTAAAATGGCAGACGCCACGGTGATGAGGATAATCAGATTGGTCGCTATTCTCATTTGATTCTCCTAGGATAACATACGGTCAATCATACCCGCATGTAATGTTTTGTGCAACACTTCGATGAGAGATTTTTCATCTACTGCTACTGCAGAAGGCAGTTTTGCAGCAAGTTATGGGGGGAGTGTTCGTATGTAGAGCGAGGTATCTTGCCTTGAATGAGGTCGAGGAGGGTTTGGGTGAGAAAGCGGTTTACAGGAGTCGAAAGAGATGCTTGTTCGCCAAAGCGAACAACAGCTCCGTTCAGTGCATCAACTTCACTCTGTTGCCTGCCAGCTACAAAATCTAAATACAATGATGGCATTTTTTTGCCACGCCCTTTTCCGATGAAATAGATAAATAGAGGTTGGCTTATCCAGAAAGGGAGAACTCGAATAGCCCAAACCAAAAAGCGTACTGGCGTTGCCGGTAGATCAACAACTTTAATCCCATAAGCCTCCATAACCCTCAGAGTTTCACGAATCTGGAGCATCTCCAAACGGAAACTGGCTGGATGAGAGAGAACAGCAACCGGAGGCATATCTAAAATGGCACACGAAGCATTGACCAGTTGATTGGTAATCAGCTTTGACCATTTCATATCCTCAGGGCGAGTATAGTTCTTGACATTGAAACCAGCTTGCTGTAAGGCATTGCTAAGATGTCGAGCCAATTCACATTCGATAGCAATTCCTATCCCTCGCTCCTTTTCGATTGTGATTTCGCCGATTTGCTTCCATGCAATCGCGCTGGTAACTGTGCCAGCGATGACATGGTTATCGCCAAAAGCGGAACGGAAGAGCGCTTCGTTCTCAACGCCGTTTTGTAGGCTTAAGATGGGGGGTAATTGGTCTTTATAAGGTAATAAAGTCTTGATTAGCGTCGGTGTATCATAAGCTTTTATTGCAACGAGAATCAGGTCATACGTTTTGGTAGCCAAGGCCTGGTGAAGAGAGGAGGTCACTTCGATGGACTCTATTCGCACCATTTGGTTCTCTCTGTGGATGGTTAAACCCTTTTGCGCAAGGACTGGAGCGACCTCCGCTTTCTCTAAAAAAGTGACCTCATTGCCCGAGGCTAGCAATCGGCCGCTTACATAAGACCCAATTGCTCCTGCTCCGATCGTAAGAATGGATAACTTTGACATTGATTGGGTCATTCGTCGACGGTCTCCATTAGAGTAGGATGGGTAAGTTCAGCCAAAAGCCAGTTGTGTGTTTGAGGGTAAAAATTAAGAACCGCGAAACCGGTATTTGTGAATAAAAATTGCGCCCCGTAGAAGTTTGGCTGGGGGAAAATCCCTAATGCGACGTACAAAATCATATTCAATAGGCCGCCGTGTGATACTACCAAATATCGCCCTGGCAGCCGAGTGACGATAGATTCAATGGCTTTACCGGCGCGCAAGAACAATTCCCATTGGCTTTCGCCCGTCTTGCCAACTTTGTCAAAAACGCTCATAAACTCGGGACGAGGATATAGTTTCTGAGCCTGTTCGGGGTGTAGACCTGAGATCAAACCAGCATCCCGCTCCATCCAAAGAGGATCGAACTCTAGGGGGATAAGCAACGTTTGGGCGATAATCTCTGCGGTTTGTTTGGCGCGGGCGAGAGGGCTGCTGATAATGAGATCAAATCCAACCCCCTTTGCTTTCCAAAGATAGGCGAGTTGTTTGGCTTGTTGGATCCCTTTTTCGGATAATGGAAAATCGTATTGCCCCTGATGATAACCATTGGCATTACCCGTTGACTCGCCATGTCTGAGCAGATAAATTTGGTAATAATCGATCGTGTCCATTGCGATTGATTTTTTGTTCTAAAGGTGAACTTCTTAGCTTCTATATTACAGGGACAATTAAGGGCCTATCCTCATAACAAATTACCTTTGGTTGCCCCAATGGGGCAAAATTACCTGTCCCCATTCGCGATAGCCGTTCATTAGATCAATTCCTGAGATTGGTTTCTTGCCGCTCGGCTGTACCTTGATCAGCTCGAGCAGTCCTCTTGCGGTAGCGATCGCTGCTCTTTTTTGCAGGACGATGGTTTGTCCGAGCGGATATGAGTGCTCGGTCATGAGCGGGTAGGCTTCATGGATAATCAAGCGTTTGCCATCCAGAAAGGTAAAGGCGGAGGGCCAAGGGTTAAAGGCACGCACTTTACGCCATAGGTAATCTACGTCTTGGTGAAAATCCAACTCTCCTTCTTCCTTTTTTAGCATCGGGGCATAAGTTGCCTGCGAATGGTCTTGTTCTTGGGGGTGTATCTTTCCCGCCAAGTATTCGGGCAAGGTCTCAGTCAATAGCTCAGCCCCTATTTCGGATAGACGCATAGAAAGCGTCAAGCTATTATCGGAACTTAAGATCGGACAGGCTTTCTGGCGTAAGATTGGACCTGTATCTACTCCTTCGTCCATCTTCATGATGGTTATGCCGGTCTCGAAATCGCCATGCAAAATCGCAGCAGGGATCGGTGCTGCGCCGCGCCATCGAGGAAGTAACGATGCGTGCACGTTTATACATCCAAAAGCGGGCAGGTTGAGAACACTCGGCTTGAGAATTTGCCCGAATGCGGCAACAACAATCAGATCAGGCTGCCAAACTTCAAGCTGTTGCATTGCGGCAGGCTCACTTAGGCGGGTTGGTTGAATGATGGGAATCCCTAACTTTAGGGCGAGCTCTTTAATGGGAGGAGGGGTTAGGGATTTGCCTCTACCGGCGGGGCGATCGGGTTGGGTGACAACCCCAATGACGCAGTAATTGTGGCTAAGGCACTCGAGGATAGGAACCGCGAACGCGGGAGATCCCATGAACACAAGCCGAGGATAGCTCTGAGTTTCGCTCATTGAAGAAGAATAATACCATGAATTAAGGCAGGATTCGGGTCAGGGAAAAGAGAGGTGAAAGGTGAGAAGGTTTAGTGGGGCGGGTGGGAGTCGAACCCACAAGGAGTGTCACCTCCGGAGGATTTTAAGTCCCCTGCGTCTGCCAGTTCCGCCACCGCCCCACTGAAATTAATTCTACTCAAAATATTGGAATGGTCAAGCGTTTCTTGATGAATTTTTCCATTTTGCATAGCGCGATAAAAGATGAACCCAACTTGGCGACAAACGAGTGTAAGTTTTTGACTGTCGAATGGCGTTGTGAAACCCTTGCACATCCTGAAATTCTTCCATAATGTGATATGCTTGGCCCACTTCTAAGGCTGAGTGGGCATCTGACCCCACAGTAGGAATCAGCGTGTGTTTGCTAGCGAAAGTTTGAGCTTGAAAATTGTGGTGATTCATGATGCAGCGGGCATTGAATACCTCGATCCCATCTACCAAATCAGCAATTTGCATCAAGTCTGTTTCTTGCCAGTGCCCTTTACGGAAATGATCATAGGGATGAGAGATACTGATAAAGGCGCCTTGTTGGCGCAGTTCTTTAATCGTCTCCAAAGCGTCCATCCCGGCGGGAATTTCTTCTTTGACAAAAAAGGCAAGCAATTCTCCTTGGCAGGTGAGAATCTCTTCGCCAACGATGATCTTCTCAGGGGCAATTTTTTGTGCAAGCAGGGCATTTTGGATGGTGTTGTGATCGGTTATGGCAACTTTATCTATCTTCTTACGCTGACAAGTTTTCAGTAAATTGGGCAGGCTCAGCAGACTATCTGATGAAGCATCGGTGTGACAGTGAAGTTCTACTCGGATGAGCATCGAAAAACGCACTCCTGTTTTATCTGGAACTGATAGGGAAATCCGCTACAACGAGCAGATGGGTGCTATTATAATTTAGGCAAGATGATGAAACAAAACAATTTCGAGTTGAAGTCGGATTGTCCGGTGTTGGTTGTTGGAGCAGCAGGGGTGGATATCGTCGGCAAACTGCAAAGCAATTTACACGAAGGGTCATCAAACCCCGCCCGAATTCGCACCACGTTTGGCGGGGTGGCGCGCAATGTAGCCGAAAACCTCGCTCGCTTGGGTCAACCAGTTACCTTATTGACCGCTGTAGGGGATGATGAGGACGGGGAGCGATTGGTTAAAGCTGCTCAATTTGCGGGAGTTAATACGGAATATGTTATCCGCTGTGGTGATTGCCCTACGGCGATGTACATCGGCGTTTTGGATAGCAAAGCGGAGATGCTTTTTGCCTTAGATAGCATGGAGATCGTCCGTCACATTACCCCGACGTATTTGCGCAAACATGCAAAGTTGGTGAAGGACGCCTCAGTTATCTTTGTAGATATGAACCTCTCCCCTGAGACCCTTAAGGTAATCTTCTCGCTTGCCAAAAAATACCGTGTGCCCGTCTGCGCTGATCCGACTTCGATGCATTTAGCTCCCCGCCTGTTGCCTTTTCTTGAGCACACATTTCTGATCACCCCCAATTTTGCGGAGGCTAGTTTTCTCGCCGATCAGCAAAAAAGGGCTGCTTCTAGAAGACAAGCCTTGGTGGTTGCCAAGACTCTCGTCAGCCGTGGAGTTGATGTTGTAATTATCACCTTAGCTGAGCAGGGATTATGTTATGCCTCGTCAGAGACGAATGGTCACATCCCTGCTATTCAAACTGAAATCTCTGATCCCACTGGTGCAGGGGATGCCTTGACTGCCGCGGTGTTGTTTGGCCTTCTGAACGATATGCCTTTAGATGATGCTTTACGGTTGGGTGTTTCAGCGGCAACGCTCACCTTACAGTATCCCGGCGCCGTTGTTCCAGACCTCTCCTTAGAGAAACTTTACGATCAATTGGTGATTTAGTGAAACCCGTAATTCCACCTTTTTTTAGATTATCGCCCCAAATAGCACAAGCACTGAAAGGCGATCAGCCCTTGGTTGCATTGGAAACGACTGTGATCACCCACGGCTTGCCATACCCTCAAAATCTCTCTCTGGCGGTCGAAATCGAAGCACAGGTTACCAAATGGAAGTGCGTGCCGGCAACTATTGGCATCCTAGAGGGTCAAGTCGTGTGCGGTTTATCGGGAGAAGAAATCTCTGCCTTAGCCAGGCGAGAGGGGGTTTCAAAAGCTAGTTTACGCGATATCGCTCGATTAGTGGTTCAAAAAGGATGGGGTGGGACAACCGTGGCGGCGACGATGTGGGCAGCTCATCGAGTGGGTATCCGAGTATTTTCAACAGGGGGAATAGGAGGTGTGCATCGATATACGGAATTGTTGCGCCATAGCGACATCTCGGCCGATTTGCAAGCCTTGGCGGAGATTCCAGTGATCGTCGTCTGCTCTGGTGCAAAAGCGATCCTTGATCTGCCGGCGACGCTGGAAGCTTTGGAAACTCGGTCGGTGCCTGTCGTTGGCTATCAAACAGAATATTTTCCAGCCTTTTATAGTGATGGGAGCGAAAAATTGAAAGTAAGTGTCAGGGCAAATTGCCCTGCGGAGGTCGCAGAGTTTGCACGGACGCATTGGCAATTGGGTTTCCAAAGCGCCGTCCTAGTGGTTGTGCCTCCCCCTGCGGCTGATGCATTGCCAGCCGAGACCATGGAAGCTTTGATCCAGCAAGCAACCAACGAGGCAGAAGCGCAAGGGATTCAAGGTCAGGCGGTAACACCCTTTTTGCTTCAACGGCTAAACGAATTATCTGCCGGAAAGAGCGTCAAGACCAATATCAGCTTGTTGATCAATAATGCTCAAGTTGCTGCCCAGATCGCCGTTGCACTCCAACACTAAGGAGTGATCGAGGGGGTCGGCGTTCGGGTCAGAGTCGGATAGGGAGTAATACTGGGGGTCACGGGGGTACGGGTAAGCGTTGGATGAGGCGTTCGGGTTAGCGTAACTGTGGGGCTAAGATAGGGAGTTCGGGTCAGGGTAACAGTTGGGGTAAGAGTGATCGTTCGAGTGGGGCGCTTCGTTAATGTCACAGTAGGGGTAAAAGTAGGAATTCGTGTGCGGGTGGGTGAGGGGGTGCGCGTTGGGGCGAGTGTTCTTGTCGGTGTTATGGGTGTAAAGGTAGATGTTGGATAAGGGGTGCGGCTTGGGGTTATCGTTGGGGTAACTAGGGCAGTCAAAGTCAATCTAAGTTGAGGAGGGAAGGTCGCAGTTCGGGTTGGTGTAGGGGTGCGGGTTGGGGTTGGCGTACGGGTGGGGGTTGACGTTCGTGTCGGAGGTTTGGTTGCGGTAAAGGTAGAAGTCGGAGCAGGGGGTGGTGGCTCTCCGACGACGCGAAATCGGCCCGATCGCTTCCAAAGTGTCCCATTAAATAATTGTACTTCGTACTCACCGGGTAGCCATTGGGATGGATCGGGGTTCCAGTCTGTATAACCGTAACCGCCACTACCTCCATCCCAGACTTTTGTTTCAAAATATACCAGTTTACCCTCGTGGTACCATAGGGCAGTCCATTGAGAACCATCAACCATTTGATCGTAGCTGAAAACGCCGTATAGATGTCCAACGGGATTGCGGAACTCTTCACCTGGTGCAATGGGTTGGTAAAGAGCGTCGATCCCTTGGGTGAATGTGATGGCGCTGAATTTTGCTTCTGGATTGGGCGTAACAGTTGCTTCAAATCGAGCTTCAATAGCAAGAGGGACAAAGGGTGTAGGGGTGATTGTAGGGGTGTCGGTTACTTCTGGAGTCAGGGTGATGGTAGGTGTTAGGGTTATGGTTGGTGACAGGGTAATGGTCGGGGATAGCGTGATGGTTGGGGTGAGAGTAAGCGTCGGCGAAGGAGGAAAGACGCTGTAAATCATGGGTTCCAGACGCGTGTTCAACAATAAAGTAATAAAAAACAATAGGATGGCGCCGCCGATCAAGCGCCAGCCCCGCAGATTACGATTGCGCCGCAGTCGAAAGTAGGGTAGCTTGCGGGAAGTTCGAATTGATTGAATGCCTTGCCAAATCATCAAGGCAACCAGCAATAATAAGATGAGCAGGGTAACCTGTACGGCGGTATGGATATCTAATGTCATAGAGCAATTAGCGGGTGGCTTCGGCTTTTACCGGGTTTTCAAGCATGCCAATCCCCTCGATGGTAATGCGCACCACATCTCCTTCGGCAAGAGGGCTGACACCTGCAGGTGTCCCGGTTAGAATCAGGTCACCAGGCTCCAAGGTCATCACCGAGGAGGCAAAGGCAATGAGCTGGAAAATATTGAAAACCATATCATGGGTTGAAGCCATTTGACGGACGTCGTCATTCACCTTACAGGTTATCAGAGCATCGGTTGGATTAAATTCTGTCTCAATCCATGGCCCAATGGGGCAAAAGGTGTCAAAACCTTTCGCTCGAGTCCATTGGTGATCTTTTCGTTGTAAATCCCTTGCGGTCACATCGTTGGCAATCGTGTATCCAAGGATGTAATCCTCTGCCTGATCCGGAAGGATCCAACGTCCTCGTTTGCCGATCACAATCGCTAATTCAGCCTCGTGTTCTACTTGTTGGCTCTGCGGTGGCAAAATGATCGTATCTAAGTGCCCGATAATTGACGAGGGAGGTTTGAGAAACAGAAGAGGAACTTCCGGAATCTCCGCACCATGTTCTGATGCATGGGCGGCATAGTTTCTTCCGACACAAATGATCTTGCTCGGAAGCACAGGTGGCAAGAGCTTGATTTGCGAGATTTCATCTTCGGCTTCTAGGCGGCGATACTCGGTAAAGATTGATCCCTCGATGGGCCCGACTTCGTTACCTGAGAGCCACCCTTGACGGGGCGGTTGATTGGATTTTTGATAACGTATAAAGCGCATGAAATGCTCCAGCGACAGTTAGTCCAAAGGTTGTTGCAGGCGGCTCGAAATTTCCGAGATGGCTTGTTCCGTACCGGCGAAGCGTTCCGCAAAGCGCCAGCGGAGCAGTTTTGCTAAGGTATAAATGATTGCTTCAAAGGAGACGGTACCCACGCCAATCGATGGGTTGGCTGCTGAGGCGATTACGATATCTGCACAGCGCGTTGAAGCCAGCGAAGCTGCCCCAACGATTGCCGCAGTTGGAATTCCTCTCGATCTTGCTTCACATAAAGCAGTAGCAATATATGGGGTTTGTCCAGTGATCTCCATGGCTAAAATCAAGTCCTGATTGGTCGTATTGTTCAGCGCAC
>CAKZNJ010000388.1 GCA_937129505.1 uncultured Anaerolineae bacterium
TTATATCCAAACTCCCTTCTTCCCATGGCAGAATCCCAACCTCATCCACCAGCATCGTCAGACTGTGCAAAGCTATCTCAATCTGCTCGGAATACACCCCCCTGAAATTAGCATTCGGTCAAATGGCAGCCTGCGATTCCGTTGGAATTCATCCGGACAGAAAGTATCGATCATTATCCCCAACCGCAACAATCCTTTTTTCTTGAAAAAGTGCATTGATTCAATTTACACCTATACCGATTATCCCTCCTTTGAAATTTTGGTGCTCGATGATCACAGCACCGATCCAACCGTACTGGCTTATTACCGAGAGTATCAGGATAAAAACATAAATTTTCGGGTTATTCTAGGTGATGTTCCCTTTAACTTCTCTCGTTCTTGCAATAAAGGTGCTCAACATGCCTCGGGTGAGTTTCTTTTATTCCTCAACAACGATACCCAAGTTATTGATGGTCATTGGTTGAGCAACTTAGTCGGCACAGCTAATTTGCCAGGCGTTGGAGCTGTTGGCGCCAAATTGATTTACCCCAACGGCAAAGTGCAACATGCCGGCGTGGTGATTGGACTCGAAGGTCATGCCTCTCATGTCTTTCAAGGGATCGCAGATGATCCTTTTACCCCATACGGACATGTGGATTGGATGCGCAATGTTTCAGCTGTCACAGCTGCTTGCTTGTTAGTACGAAAAGATCTCTTCTGGGAAATCGGCGGTTTCGATGAGCGATTCCAAATTGCCTTTGGAGATATCGACCTCTGTCTGCGGCTTAGAGATGCTGGTTACCGAATTGTATATACCCCCGATGTTACCTTGATTCATCATGAGGGCAAATCAAGAGGTAAATACATTCCGCCCCACGATCTTCATGCTAAAACTGACTATTTCATCCAAAAAGTCGCCGAAGGCGATCCTTACTACCACCCTGCCTTATCCCGCGCTTGGCGAATACCCTCCCTGCGCTGGGAGTGGGAGCAAGACCCCGTCAAACGGTTGAAGAAAATCATCGAAATCTACGGTTAGTGGGCTCCATTCGGTAATCTTTTGCGTTATACTCCCCATATCCTCTATTTGGGGAGTTGAGAAAGCAATGGAGAACATCCCTCTGATCTCGATTTGCATCGTCTCCTATCAAACGCGAACATTTCTAAATCAATGTTTGCAGTCGATTTACTCCCATCCCTTCCAGCGGGCATTTGTGTTAATCGTCTCGGACAACGGCTCGCAGGATGGAACATCCGAATTATTGCAGAACGCTTTTCCCCAAGTGAAGCTCATCCAAAATTCACATAATCTGGGGTATACCGCTGCGATGAATCAAGCCCTGCGCAAGGCGCAAGGAGACTACCTTGTTCAGCTCAATCCTGACACCGAAGTCAAAGAGGATGCTTTTGATATTCTCGCCGACTTCCTCGAAACCCATCCCGAGGTGGGCATTTGCGGTCCAAAAGTCTTGAATCCCGATGGGTCACTGCAGCGTTCTTGTAGGCGAGGCGAATCCACGCCATTAGCTGTCATCGCTCACTTCAGCGGCTTAGACCGCCTCTTTCCCAACCATCCCCGCTTGGCTCAGTATTGGATGAGCTATCGCGGCGAAGACGAAATTCACGAGGTGGCTGGTGTATCTGGTTCGTGTATGATGATTCGACGGGAGGTGGTAGAACGAATCGGCTATCTAGATGAACGCTTCTTTGCTTACCAAGAAGACGCCGATTACTGCTTTCGCGCTCGCCAAGCAGGTTGGAAAGTCATGTATGTCCCCACAGCAAAAATCCTGCATTATGGCGGGGTAGGGGGGTCCCATGTCGAACCCTATCGGTCGATTGTCGAATGGCATCGTTCGTATTGGAAATACTATAGAAAAAACCTGGCTCATCATTATCCCCCTTGGTTCAATGCCCTTTACTACGGCATGATGGGGATTAAACTGGGCACTGCGCTTGCCTTGCAATTTCTCAACCTCGGCCGTTTCTCAAAACGCAAGCTCAAAAATCCATCCTCTTTATAAGGCAATTAATCACTGTTATCATTTGGAGGTCTCCCTTTGCGCTGTCCTGATATTCAGGCACAACAAAGATAATCCGCCAAGGCAGGGAAGATAATCCCATCAAATGTACCAAGTTTATAGTAAAGCCTCATCTCCCATAATAAGGGGAATTATAGTCGGCGAATTCTCTCCTCTTCTCCCCTCAACTTCTCACTCCTGAATAAACTCCAGAATCCACACGCCGGGGAATGTTTCACCGCTGGCTGTGTTACAAGAAGGGACACTCAGGTTGAAGACCGGTTCGCCCCCGCCAGCGATCCGCACTGAATAGACCACATCGGCTTGCATGGTAAAGTCCGCGTACCCTAAACCCGCCTCGGGTTTCAAACCGGTGAAAAAGCGGTCCTCACCTCCCTCCCAACTGACCAAGATTTCCACCCCCGCCAATTCATTGCCCTGCGCATCCCATACATAGACGATGATCAACCCTTTGCCCAGCGCAGGATCACAAATGGATTCACGCTTGCGCAAGATGAAGCGAATCTGGCGAGTGGGAGTCAACTGCTGAAGGGCAGAGGTTGCTGTGACAGTAGAGGGAGCATCGGGATTGGGCAGCATTGTTGCCCCAGCAGTTGGTGGTATCGAAGTTGAAAAAGGGGCGTTCTGGGTTGGAGAAGAAGGCGTCGAAACGGTAGGGGCTAACAATGTCGCTTGCGCTTGAGCTAAATCCGCAGCCAGCAAGCCTAAAGCACGGGCTTCCTCGACAGGCTTTCCTTCGGCGAGCCAACGCTGCGCCTGAGCGGCAAGAGTGCCGTAAGTGTCTTCATCCTTCAGGAGGGCAAGTCGAGCACGAGCGCGCACCAGATCACGGTTTGCTTGATACGCTACTGCGATCAGAGCGCGATATTGATCTTTATCGGCTGGGGATAACAAGGCAGGCGAAAGATCGGTATATTGCACCGGCTGAATGACCAAAGAGTACACTAGGCCAATAGCTAAACCCAATATCAGACCGGTGAGCAAATATAGCGAGCCTCGCCGTTCGTTCATGGCAACTGAGTCCCCACCAGCGGAGTGAGTGCTTCGACTGCTGTAAGCAAGGCGCGCATTTTCTGTAAATCGGCATCGCTATAGCCATAACGTTCGCCGAAATTGACCGCCCGTTGAATCAACTCCACTGGTTGGGCACGTTGCAGAAAAGACAAGCGTCCCACAGCAAGAGCCATGTTCTGGTCAACTGCATACGCTTCGGCTACCATCAAGACAATGTCACTTTGATAATCAATGCGCAGCGCAGAAGCTTGATTTTCAGCGGTTGGAGAAGGGGCAAGCACCCAGCCGTAACCAATGCCTGCCGCTGCACCGAAGGCAATCGCGATGAAAAAGCGAATCCAGCGTCCCAGCATAACCTTATTCTGCCACAGGAAGCCTATTCGGGCAAGTGAATGGTGGAGTTGAACGAAGCGACAGATCTCAAAAGTTCGCTCTCTTCCAAGACGCAGGCAAGACACCGATGCTTCCAAATGGTCAAAAGGTAGGCGTTTCTCTATGCTTCCGCCTTTGAGAAAGTCTGGGAGTAAAAGCTGCAATGTATTCCCAATGATGGGAGAGTTTAGGGTACAATCAGAGCCAAAGAAAATGGAACAGCGGGAATTAGACCGTCGCAACCTCTCTATGCTGATTTTAGCCCACATGATGACCGACCTCAATCAGGGGGCAGTGCCGGCGCTTATCCCCTTCCTAGTGGCTAAGCAAGGGTTGAATTATCTAGGTGCTTCGGCGATTACCGTTGCCGGCACCTTGATTTCGTCACTATTGCAACCCCTCTTAGGTTTTCTTTCGGATCACAAATCCCTTTCTGGGTTATTGGTTGTCGGACCGTTGCTAGGTGGCTTGGGAGTAGCGCTGAGCGGCAACCTTCCTAGCTATGGATGGGTCCTGCTTGCTATCCTGACCAGTGCGATTGGCGTGGCAGCCTTCCACCCTGAGGCTTATCGTTACGCCAATTACTACTCCGGCTCCCAAACCGCAACCGGTATGGGAGTCTTCTCAGTGGGCGGCACAATCGGCTATTCGCTCGGACCGCTTGTCCTGACCTTTCTCGTTGTCCAAGGGGGGTTATCTGCTACCGCATGGATGTGTCTGCCCACCCTTGCGATCGCCCTTTACTACCTTTTTCAACAATCAAAACTGCGCTCCATGCGCAGAGAACAACAGCGTTCTTTGGAGCAGAGAGGAAAAACTAACTGGCGGGCAATGTCTCTATTGCTCTCCGTGATCGTGATGCGCTCAATGTCTTATTACTGCCTTTCGACGTTCGTGCCCCTGTATTTGATTTCAGCTCGGGGTTTCTCCACCCCGCTGGCAAACAGCGCCTTAACCGTGATGTCGCTGGGCAGTGTTGTCGGGGCTTTGCTCAGCGGTCCAATTGCCGATCGCATCGGGCGGCGGCGCGTCTTGTTTTGGATGGCTATTCTGATCAGCGTTTCCATTCTTCTCTTTGTCAAAGCTGCAACCGCTTTCTCTTTTCCCGTCCTAGCGGTCGCCAGCGCAGCACTTTCCGCCTCGTTTACCATCTCGATGGTCTTGGGCCAAGACTATGGGCGGGGCAATTTGGGTCTTGCTTCGGGTTTGACTGTCGGTTTAGCCGTAGGATTTGGTGGGCTCAGCGCACCGATCTTTGGGTTTATCGCCGATCGCATCGGCCTGACCATCACCCTCTCTTCCGTTGCCATTCTGCCGCTGCTGGCAGCTGCGCTGATTCTCGCCTTACCGAAAGAGACGCTATGAACTTCGACGAAAAAGCACGGGAATGGGATCTGAATCCCATGCGGATCGAGCGAGCTCAGGCGGTAGCAGCAGCCATCCGCCGCCATATTCCGCTCAGCTCCCAAATGAGCGTGCTGGAATACGGCTGCGGCACCGGCTTGCTCAGCTTCGAGCTGCGTCAGGAATTAGGCGAAATTACACTTGCCGATAATTCCTCGGGTATGTTGCAGGTGCTGCGGGAAAAAATCGCCGCAGCCCAAGCGCCTAATCTATTCCCCATGCAGCTTGACTTGCTGATTGATCCCCTCCCCGATCGACGCTTCGATCTGATTTACAGCCTGATGACTCTGCACCATATCCCCGACACAGCGCGGATTTTGAGCCTTTTCCATCGCCTCCTGCAGCCAAATGGCTATCTCTGTATCGCCGATCTCGATCAGGAGGATGGCACTTTCCACAAAGAGCCTTTTGAGGGACACCTAGGGTTTGACCGCCAAGCCCTCGCCGAGTTGGCAAGCGTGGTCGGTTTTGAGGTTTTGGGCTTTGAAACAGTCTATCAGATGGTTAAAATAGTAGCAGGTCAGCAACGCGCTTACCCGCTCTTTTTAATGACTGCTCGAAAAACCGCATCCGAACTTTCAGCTATACAGGAGTGATTCGACATGCTCAGCAGGCACCTCCAAACTTGAACGAAGCAGATCAGCGCAGTTTTGCGCTGTCCAAAGTTTCGCCTGTGCTGCTGAGCAGCGGATTGCCTTTTCATCCATAGCCAGCAGACTCAGGCTGGCGTTCATTTTCTGCCTCAGAGACGAGGGGATTTCCTGAATAGGGCATTGCGCAATCTCTCCTTGGTTAAAAAATCTAAAGAGGAGATTGAATGTGTCAGACTTTGATTCCAACACCGTTATTCTCATCACCCGCAACGGCATGGGCGATGCCCACCCTGCCCTGCAACAAAAACTGATCGGCACTTATCTCTCCCTGCTCGACCAAAATAATCTCTTACCCGGTGCGATCTGTTTTTACACCGAGGGGGTTAAGTTGGTTGTCGAAGGGTCACCCGTTTTGGAAACCCTTGTTTCGCTCCAAAAGAAAGGTGTCTACTTACTGATTTGCAGCACCTGCCTAGATTTCTTCCAACTGGCGGAACAAGTGCGCGTTGGGATAAAAGGAGGCATGACCGACATCATCGAAGCCCAGCGACGGGCGACAAAGGTGATTTCGATCTAACCCGCGATCAATCCCTGTAATCAAGCTCACAAAGTTATCACTTTACAACGAAGCGCGAGCAGAGTGCTCGCGCTTCGTTATCTCTTTTGCCATGGTCTCCCTGCTAGTCAGCGAAGTAGATGCCAGTTTCATGCCCAAAAACACTGCTTCCCGAATTTTGGCAACCATCCATAACCTTGTGGAAGTCAAGTCAAATGCAGCTTGTCCCGTCGAACGCAGTGAGACTGCTTAAAGATTCCTCAGTCGCTGGCGCTTCTTCGAAATGACATGTCCTCCAATGTCATGTCGAACCAAGTGAGGTAACTTGCCCGCTTATGGCATAGCAGGACCCAAATCCTACCGATCGCTTAAATCGGCGCCTAAACTTCCCAAAGCTCACTCCAAGTTACAAAACGGATAGCAGCTTATTTCGCCTGTCAACATGCCACCACCTTGACGGTTTTATTTGTCAACAGCACCTATTCCCAACAAAATTGTTATTGATTCGGGGAACTTTTTTTGCTATAGTGGGGTTAACATTAACAGAAGATGAGTATTTGGTTAATCAAAGTGAGGTAGAAGAATGTTCGACCCGGTTATCATCATCCCCATCCTGCTCGTCATGCTGATCATGGCGGGTTGCGTCTGGGCAGGCTTGGATGCACCACGTTCATGAGCGGGCTTGGAGCGACAGGAGTCGGTTCTTGGAGGTGAAGTCTATCGCCTGACTTTGTCCCTCATACCCTGAACTGTCCTTTATGGCGGATCAGGTCGCGGATGCGCGGCTGTAAGTAGCGGATGATGGGGGAAGGTTGCAAAGGTTGCCATTCCCGAATGGCGTTCTCCAACTCATCTTCCCAAGGAGTATCGTCATGCCAAATTTCGTTAGGCTGAGCAGCTTGCTCTAATAACGAGAGGGCTTTGAGCAAAACTTGGCGTTGCCTTTGGCGGTCGTGCGGTTTGCCGAGTGGCTTGCCAAAAGGGTGTTCTACAGCAAGGGTGCGCGGCACACCGATTTTCTCCGCCCAATAGGGCATGTTGGTGATTAGGACGGTAGCGAAACCTTGAGCCTCAAAATAACGCGCCAACCCGGGCGCGTTGATAGCACAATCGGGTCAGACAGGGGTGAGAATGAGAGCATCAACCTCATCCCGTTTTAGCTCTTTGGCAATCTGTGGCGCAGAGGTCTCCAACCAGGCACGGGGATTAGGGGGAAAACCCTGATAGCCCATAAGGGAAAAAGCCTGTGGGGCTAAGCTGCCGATCACACCTTCGTCGACGAAAACTCGCATCAGCTCTAAAGGCAAGACGACGTTGAGGTCTTCCAAAATAGGTTGGGGGTTTAGGTGCAAATGGCTGACGCCGATGTGTTGCGGCAAGCTGTCGGTGGGAATGGGACGATAAGATGGATCGCCCCAGGTCGGCTCCGCCTGCTCGCGTTCGGTATCGAAGGGGGGTTGAAAATCCTTGCGGTATAATCCCGCCGTGGTGATCAGGCTTACTCGGCATTGCGAAAGGGGTTTGCCTAGAGGTGACCATGGAAGATCCCCTTCTACAAACGGTTGCTGGTTGCGGTAAAAGGCGGCAATTAGGCGGGGAAGGAACTTGAAGCTATCTACCATCTAAACGTTGAAGCGGATGTACAGAATATCGCCATCCTGAACCATGTACTCTTTACCTTCGATGCGCATTAAGCCCGCTGCCCGCACAGCCGCGCTGCTCCCATGGGCTACAAAGGTTGCGTACGGGATCACCTCGGCGCGAATGAACCCGCGCTCAAAATCAGTGTGGATCACGCCGGCTGCTTTGGGCGCCGTCCAGCCACGGGGGATTGTCCACTGACGCACTTCCTCCTCGTTCATCGTGAAGAAGCTGATTAATCCCAACAATTGATGGCTCTTGTGAATCACCTGTTCTAAGCCGCTTTCCTCCACCCCAGCTAATTGCAGATATTCCTTGCGCTCTTCCTCGCTCAATCCTGCTAATTCTTGCTCTAGCTTGGCACAGACATGAATCACTTCGATGCCAAGCTCATTTCCCATCTCGTGCACCTGATCGAGGTAAGGAGATCCTTGAGTCAGGCTGTCCTCATCCACATTAGCGACGAAGATCATCGGTTTAGCAGTCAGCAAGCGCAATTCGTGGTTAAGATTTTGAAAGAGTTCGCTCTCCCGCTGCGGGAAAGTGCTGGCGAGCTTTCCCTGAGCGAGATGTTCGCGCAGGGCTTGGGTGAGTTCCATCAACGGCAGGAGTTTCTTATCACCCTTCAACGCACCGCCCAGCCGATCGATTTTGCGCTCGACAAGTTGTAAATCTGCCAAAGTGAGTTCGAGTTGGACGATTTCGATGTCGGCACGCGGGTTGATCTCGGCAGCTACATGAGCTACGTTGGCATCTTCAAAGCACCGCACAACATGAAGGATGGCGTGGGTATCGCGAATATTGGCGAGGAATTGATTGCCCAGGCCCTCACCATGACTTGCCCCCTTGACTAAACCGGCAATGTCCACGAATTCAATAGTTGCCGGCACTCTGCGCGCCACCTTGAGCAATTCGAAGAGTTTGTCCAGACGAGGATCGGGGATAGGGACAATGGCGCGGTTGGGTTGTATAGTGCAGAAAGGATAGCTAGCGACCTGCGCTTGTTGTTCTTTACAGAGCGCATTGAAGAGGCTGCTTTTGCCTACATTGGGCAACCCAACGATCCCGATACTCAGGCTCATTTACAATGATTGTACATCAGAGTGAGAGAGAAGACAATGTTCATTGGCACATTCAGGGTGGCTTTCTCAAAGCAATAAGCGGAGGAGGGAGTCCTCGGCATGGCTGTGTCTTTGCCTGTCCGGTGGGGGGGTCAAGATGTCTCCCTTCGTTACTTATGACATGAGGGAGACTGCGTTCAACATCACATGCGAGGGGTGTTCAATATTACACAGAGATCACATCTCATTCCGAACGAGCGCAAGCGAGTGAGGTATCTTGCAAGGTGTCTCTCTGTGTTCACCGTGACTTAGAGTTGCACGCAACATGACACAAGGGGAAGGATTCTTCCCACGGAGCACAGCGACTTCTACCCTTTGTCCTACCACACAAATAAGTCCAACCATCCCCTTTACCTCTTGCTTCTGTCACAAAGATAGGGCAAAATACACTTAGCAAAAGAAGAGGGCATTCGATCCATCGCTTTGCCCGCCCTCGGTTGCGACCTCGG
>CAKZNJ010000389.1 GCA_937129505.1 uncultured Anaerolineae bacterium
TTGAGAAAGATGAAGCAGAGGAGTTGGAAAAGGATCGTCACAAGCTGGACGCCCGCTTTGAAGCCGAAATGTGCAAGCGAGTGCGCGAGTGGATGGTTCTAGCTGAAGAAAAACTCGCCCCTTATAACAAACACCTTTATTTCATGCCGGGGAATGATGATCTGGCTTCCATTGACGCTGAAATCGAGGGTTTTGAACATATCCACAATCCAGATATGCGCCGTTTGGAAATCGTAGGAGGGTATGAGTTATACGGCAACTCCAACGCCAATATGACTCCCTGGGCATGTGCCAGAGATCTCGAAGAAGATGAGCTTCAGAAAAAGCTCGATCAATTGGCCGCAATGGTGCAAAACCCCGATCGCGCCATTTGTGTATTACATGTGCCGCCCTATAATTCCGGTTTAGATTCATGCCCGGAATTGGATAAAGACCTGAAAATCGTCACTCAAGGTGGGCAAGTGGTCATGAAAGCTGCAGGATCAACAGCCGTGCGCAACTTTATCGAGAAGGTACAGCCGTTGCTGACCTTGCACGGGCATATCCACGAGTCGCCTGGTCATGCCCGCATCGGGCGCACCTTATGTATCAACGCCGGCAGCGAGTATGCCGAAGGTATTATGAAAGCCGCCATCATCAATCTGGAAGATGGCAAGGTGAAGGGCCACCTGCTCATCTCCGGGTAGATAAGGTTGCTATGGGTAAGTACGGAGACATTCAAGAGGACTTTTACACCGAACGCAGCCGCATTCTGGATGCGCTCGCTCAACCCGAAAATCAGCACATGATCCTGCGCTTAATCGGGGCATTGGCGTTTCGCACCCATTGCCCTACTTATGGCTATATCCAAGACGATCTCGGCCGCAAGTTCACAGATATCGACTTTGCCTCTTATCCTCGCTTTTTCAAGGACATCAGTCGGCTGATGGCAGAATTGGGTTACGAAGAAGATAAAGCTGTCACCCAGCTCTTCAGCGAATCGCGGTTGCTATTCCACGACCCGGTTTACGGGAGACATATTGACATTTTCTTCAACAAATTGGATTTCTGTCATGTGATCGACTTTACCGGCCGATTAGAGCAAGAAGCCCTTACGTTGCCGTTGGCAGAGTTGCTGTTGGAAAAAATGCAAATTGTCCAGATCAATGAGAAAGATCTGATAGATACGATCATGCTCCTCCGTGAACATGAGGTTGGAGATCACGATCAAGAGACGATCAATGGCGCTCTGATCGCCCAAATCCTCGCCAACGATTGGGGCTTTTGGCGCACCGTGACTGCCAACCTCAAATTGGTAGACGAGGAATTAGACCGCTATCAGCGTTTGACAGCCGAAGACCGCCGTATTGTACGCCAACGCATTCGCTCCTTGGAGGAAATGATTGAAAACGAACCCAAGACCCGCAAGTGGAAGCTGCGTGCCGCAGTCGGTGAGCGAATCAAGTGGTACAAAGATGTTGAAGAATTGATGCACAGGTGAGTAACATGGCAGAAAAGAAATATATCTTAGCACACGATACCGGTACCGGGGGCGACAAGGCTGTCCTGACCGATTTGCGCGGCGTCGTAATTCACTCTGCCTATCAGGATTACGGTTTGTATTACCCTAAACCCGATTGGGTAGAACAAGACCCTGACGAGTTGTGGCAAACGGTAGCTGCAACAACTCGCAAGGTCATCCAAGAATCGGGGGTTGACCCAGCGGAGATTTTAGGGGTGGATCGCTGGCAGTTCATGGATTTTATGGCTGCCTACCAAGTACCGGTAAGCACGCTGACATCTTCTGAGCTTGCTGCCGAGCTGAAACATTTAAGACGACGGTCACAAAGATCATAAACTTCTCAAGGGTTTAAGAGCCAGCGAGCCAGATTCCAGAAGCCAACACTTCCTGGACTGTTCCGAAAAATCTGTAGCCACGCCTAGTACTGCTTCAGAAGCTAGGGGCTTTTCAACAATGGTTTGGAAAGCTTACGAGCGAGGGCATAGTAGTCATTGATAAAGTATCATAAAGACACTATGAAACTCCTTGTACTTGGAGGAACTGTTTTTCTAGGCCGACACCTTGTTGAAGCAGCTCTGGCCCATGGACACGAAGTCACGCTCTTCAATCGCGGACAGCACAACCCCGATCTCTTTCCCAATGTCGAAAAGCTGCGCGGCAATCGCGACGGCAACTTAGAAGCGCTGCAGGGCAGACAATGGGATGCTGTC
>CAKZNJ010000390.1 GCA_937129505.1 uncultured Anaerolineae bacterium
ATCTATTAGACCGTTTGGTGCAAGGGGTGGACACCTGCCCCGAACGAGATTTATTCGCAGAGATCGCCAAAGTTGGGCCAGGCAGCCATTTTTTGAAAACCAAAAGCACCCATGCCGCTGCGCGCAGCCAGGAGTTCTACAAAGCAAATTACATCTACCGCTCCTCTTACGAAAGCTGGTTGGAGCTGGGAAAACCCAATCTTTATCGCGAAGCGCGTCGAAAAGTGGAAGAAATTTTAGCCGCCCCGCTGGTTGATCCCTTACCGGCTGAGATTTCGGGTAGGCTACAGGATATCCTGCACCGCGCTGACAAGGAGCTAGCGGAATAGGATGCCCGAAATGACGCGCTTGGGAATTATTGGTCTGCCCCAGAGCGGTAAGACCACGCTGTTCAATGCGTTGACTGGTCAGAACTGCCCCATTCACCTCGGCGGCGGGAAGGTCGAAACCCAATTGGCCGTGGTGGACGTTCCCGATGAACGGCTTAAGCGTTTAGCCAGCTTGTTTCAACCCCAAAAGGTTACCCCAGCAAAGGTCGCTTTCGCCGATAACAGCGGTCTGGAGAGCGGCTCGGCGCAGAAAGGGCTGCCGGGTGCTGTGCTCAATCAGCTCAGTTCGATGGATGGCTTTGTCCATGTCCTGCGCTGTTTTGAGGATGAGCGCATTCCCCACAGCTTAGGGAGCGTTGATCCGCGGCGAGATTGGCAAAAGATGGAAGCGGAGTTCATCCTTTACGATTTGCTGATTGTCGAGCGGCGGTTGGAAAGGTTAAAAGACGAGCAACGCAAAGGCGGTGGCCGCCTCCACAGCGAAATCGAGCGCGAACAAGAGCTGTTGGAATCCCTGCGCCAAGCCTTGGAAAGCGAGCAACCTCTGCGCCGTCTTTCGTTGAGCGATGAACAACGCCGCGCCTTAAGCAGCTTTGCCTTTCTCTCCCTAAAGCCCATCCTTGTCGTCTTGAACCTTTCCGAGACCCAAACTGCTCCCCAGTGGGAGGGGGAGCACCCCGCTCAGGCTGTGATTGCTTTGAGAGGTAAGTTAGAGATGGAATTAGCCCAGATGCCAGCAGAAGAGGCGACCACTTTTCAGGAGCTGTATGGCATTGCCGAGCTGAGCTTGCCCGCTCTGGTTCGCCAGGCTTATGAGTTGCTTGGCGTCCAAACCTTCTTTACCGTAGGCGAGGATGAAGTGCGGGCGTGGCAGGTGCGCCGTGGCGCAACGGCTCAAGAAGCCGCCGGGGTCATTCATACCGATTTGATGCGCGGTTTTATTCGCGCCGAAGTGATCCCCTACCCTCAACTTATCGAGGCTGGCGGCTGGAATGAGGCGCGCGCCAAGGGATGGATTCGTTTGGAAGGCAAAGATTATCCTTTACAGGAGGGCGAGATCATGCATGTGCGGGCTAGTACCTAAGTCCTCTGTTTGAGCCACCCTCGCTGCTGGATAAAACCTACCGAGCAAGGTAAAATAACGAAAACGACTTACACCGGAACAGGTGTGTGGTCGCAAAACGGTTGAGTATCTAGAAAGGAAAGGGTGTTTATGTCCTATCAGCTTTCAGCGTGGAGTTTGGAAGATCTGTTTCCTGCTTATGACAGCCCCCAAATGCGGGATGCGTTTGCGAAATTAGAAGAAGATACGAAAAGTTTTGAAAGTCGGCGCAGCCAACTGAAGGCGGACATCGCTGGCGATGCCTTCCTTGAGATGGTGCGTCAGTTAGAGCAGATCAATTACTTGCTCTCAAAGGTGCATTCCTTTGCTGAATTATGGTTCAGCTCAGATACGCAAGACCAAGCTGCCCAGGCTTTTCTCGCTCAAGTGGAACAGCTTGCCGCAACTCTGCAAAATCGCACCCTCTTCTTCAGCTTGTGGTGGAAGGACCTCGATGAACGCAACGCGGCGCGTCTGCTGGAAGTCGCTGGAGATTATCGGTATTGGTTGGAGATGATGCGCAAGTTCAAACCGCATACCTTGAGCGAAGCGGAAGAGAAAATTGTCAACATCAAAGATGTAACCGGTGTGCAGGCTTTGCGCAATCTGTATGATGCCATCACCAACCGTTATGTTTTCCACCTTGAGGTGGATGGCGAGAAGAAGGAATTAACCCGCGGCCAGTTAATGGTCTATGCCAGACACGCGGATCCTGAGGTGCGCGCCCGAGCTTACCAAGAGATGTACCGCGTCTATGGCAGTGACGGGCCGATATTGGGGTTGATGTATCAGACCATCGCGCGCGATTGGCACAACGAACAGGTGGACCTGCGCCATTTCCGCAGTCCGATCTCGGCTCGCAATCTCTCCAACGATTTGCCCGATGGCGTGGTGGATACCCTGTTGGAGGTCTGCCAGAACAATGCCCCGCTCTTTCAGCGCTTCTTCCGCCTGAAAGCGCGCTGGATTGGGATGGAACGCCTGCGCCGCTATGATATTTACGCCCCTGTTGCCGAAGCGGATAAGACTTACCCCTTTGACCAAGCCGCAGAGATGGTGTTGGAATCGTTTGAGCACTTCTCACCGCGCATTGCCGCGCAGGCACGGCGAGTTTTTGATCAGCAACATCTCGATAGCGAGGTGCGCAAGGGTAAACGCGATGGCGCTTTTTGCCTGACGGCGGTCAACAATTTGACGCCGTGGGTGTTGGTCAACTATCAGGGCAAAGCGGAAGATGTTGCTACCTTGGCTCACGAGTTAGGCCATGCCGTTCACTCGATGATGGCGAGTGATCATACCCTCTTCACCTTCCATGCTTCCTTACCCTTGGCAGAGACCGCCTCGACCTTTGGGGAAATGCTGCTGATCGACCGCCTGCTGGCACAGGAGAGCGATGATGCTGTGCGCCGCGATATCCTCTTCCGTCAATTGGATGATGCCTATGCCACCATTGGACGCCAAGCCTATTTTGCCCTCTTCGAGCGTCAAGCTCACCAGATGGTGAAGGAAGGGGCAGCGGTGGATGACTTGTGCCGCGTGTATGCGCAGAACCTCAAGGATCAATTTGGCGATGCAGTCGAGGTGAGCGATGAGTTCCGCTGGGAGTGGGTAGCTATTCCTCATATTTATCATTATCCTTTTTATGTCTATGCCTATTCGTTTGGGCAGTTGCTGGTGCTTTCGCTTTATAAGCAGTACCAACAGGAAG
>CAKZNJ010000391.1 GCA_937129505.1 uncultured Anaerolineae bacterium
GATCACTCTTTCCAATCGGAATTGGGATTGTCAGAACAGTGCCATCCTCCTGTCTTCCGCCCGCTTCGAGCGCTATGTGGTTCTTCTTTTTCTCCAATCTCGCCCAATTGCGCTGAGAGATGTGGGAATAGAGTTGGTTTTTCTGCTCGTTATCCAACTCTCCGAGCACGAAGTCTTTGATCGGCTTTTTCAAGTGACGATCCCAAACCGACACCACAGCCATCTGGACGTCCATACCTTGATTGAGACTTTTCAGCAGCTCTACAACAAAAAAACCCACATCTGTTTGTTGTTTGACCGATTCCAACTGAAAGTAAGCAAATGCCTCTCGCGATCTTAACCTCGCCCCTTCCATAGAAAGGGCAGTCTGATCGCTAATCAATCGGAGCAGAGATTCTTGTTCTTTATCTAGTGAGGCAGAGTCATCCAAAAATAGGTGAAAGATGCCAAGCTCTTGGTCCGAGCGACGGATCGGCACACAGTAAATTCTCAACTGTTCACCTGCACCATAGAGCAAAGGACAATGATCGTCAAGTTTTTCTTTCTTTTTACAATTCAGACATTTGTTGCGCACTGACGGTGAACTGAGATACTCGATCCATTCTTTCGAGACCCTTGCTGGCAACTCACCTTGCACGCGAGTAGTTAAGGTAGCTCCCAATTCGTCAATGGGTGTAAACGAGATTGCTTTGGCGTTGGTAACATCTAGCATTAACTCTAATGCACAATTAACGATGTGGGCTTCATCCGTGGCCGTAGCAAATTGCTGACTGATACGTAAGAGGTTTTCATATTTCGCAACAGCTTGTTCTTCAAGAGATTGAACCTTCGTCTGCAAATCAATAACTTGACGTTCCATTTTTTGCTTTGCTCTCCATACAGCATAGGTCATACCGCCGCAGAGCAGTAGCAAAGCGCTGATCAGCACCTTGGCTAATAAGGGCACAAGCTGAAAAGACCAGAGCGCTGCCATAAGTACCGCTATCATCCCTGTGCCAATCCAAAAGAACGCCTTAGATTTCATCGTCAATCATCCTGAACAACCAGCCCGATCTCGTTATAAAACCAGACTAGGCATCAATCTCCGCTAAGACCTTTAAGATCTCTTGACTATGACCTTCGGGTTTTACATTTTCAAAGACGTGAAGGATCTTCCCGTCTTTCCCGATTATGAACGTGGTTCGGAAAACACCGTCGTACTCCTTACCCATAAACTTTTTTCTTCCCCAAACGCCATAACTCTCACAGACCGAATGATCCTCGTCAGAGAGTAGTGTGAAAGGTAAATCATATTTTGCCTTGAATTTCTGATGTTTCTTAACCGGGTCAGGGCTGATCCCAACAATAGATACTTCAGCCTTTTGATAATCTTCGTATGAATCGCGAAATTTACAAGCCTCGGTGGTACAACCTGGGGTGTCGTCTTTGGGATAGAAATATAGGACGACCACCTTGCCTCGATAGTCAGATAGGTGACGGATTTCCCCATTTTCATCGGGTAAGCTAAAATCAGGAGCAGGGCTACCGGCTGATAATGGCATTTTTCACCTCACAATCATCGCTGCGTATCGCCTTACCAAAATTTATTGGAATTTGTACCATCCTGCACAAACTCACAGCCATATTTTACACCAATAATCCGACATAGAACATAAAATTTATATCAATTTTGGCTCTCACTAATCTCTGCAATGATCTTGCCCATTGGTTCTACATCATATCCCGGCAAGTTTTGAATTGCCGCACGAAATTCATTGTCCCTCAAAACATCTAAAAGAGGCGTCAACAGTTTATCCTCGTAAAATTGTTTAGGGATAATTAAGTGATACTCTTCGGAAAATAGCGGGATGAAGTCCAGTGCCAGCGCTTGCGCGGCTGCGGCAATCCCCAGTCCACAGGTAGCTCTTCCAGAAGCTACCGCTGCAGCTACTGCCAAATGGGTAAATTCCTGATTTTCATAGCCTTGAATCTGGTTAGGTTCAATCCCCATCTGCTTCAAATGATAATCGAGCAGAATTCGAGTTCCAGCACCGTTTTGCCGGTTGACAAAACGCACCTCTGGGCGAGTTAGGTCGCTCAAAGACTGTAATCTTTGTGGGTTACCCTGGGGAACAATCAAACCTTGCATTCGATTTACGAAACCGATGACGACGAGTGCTTGATTGGGTAGATACTGCCGCAGATAGGGGAGATTGTATACCCCCGACTCAGGATGGAGCAAATGGGAGCCAGACAAATGAGCTTCTCCTCGACGCAAGGCAATCAAGCCCCCTAAGCTGCCAACATTCGCAGAAACCAAACGCCGATCCCTGCAGGCTAGGAATTGGGCTAGGACATCTAAACCAACATCGTGAGACCCAATGGCGAGGATAGTTCTCTCAACGTCTTCAATTGGGCGGTACATCTGAACCGTCACGTGTTCACCAGCCTCCAAGCCTTGTATCCCGCGCGGGACGACGACAATTCCATCTGCTTGAACAAGCGAAGTAATTACCCCTGCTCCTCGAGAGATTGGCGCAGCACACATGCGCTCACCCACTTTTCCGACCACAACCCGTATATAGTCATCATCTCCTGGAGGTGAAGTAATTTTTTTAGTGATAATCGCCGATAAGGTTGGCTGTCTGCTCTTTGGTTTACCCAACCAGCTTTCAATGAGGGGGCGCACAAAAATCTCGTTCGTCAAAGCAGCAGAGACAGGATAACCTGGTACACCGATGACCAAAACATACCTGCGCTCGTCCATGTTTCCATTCCGTTCAACCATTCCCAACACCACAGGATGACCCGGTCGAACCGCTACCCCATGGACGAAGACATAACCGAGCGAGTCGATCACTTTTGCTGTGTAATCTTCTGAACCCGCAGATGATCCAGCGTTGACCAACACCAAATCATAACGTTGGGCCGCTTCGGCAACTGCGGCGCGAATCTGGTCAAAACGATCCTTAACGATGGGAAAGCGTGTCGCAATCCCGCCGTAGGAATGAATTTGGGCAGCCAGTACAACCGAATTGAACTCAATGATTTTTCCAGCTTCCACCGTCTCGCCAATCGGAATCAGCTCATCCCCCGTGGGGATAATCGCCACTTGCGGTTTTCGAGCGACCCATATTTTCGGGTGACCGCTCGCCGCAATAGCTCCCAAATCCACTGCTCTGAGAGTTTGCCCCGATGGTATGACCAATTGGGTAGCTACGATGTCTTCTCCCATTGGGCGCACATGCTGCCAAGGCACAACCGCCGAACGGATACGAATGAGTTCAGGATGACGGAAATCTGGCGCAAGGGTACCCTCCGTTGTCAACGGCTCAACACTCTCAATCGGAACCACCGCATCTGCCCAAGCCGGTATCGGATCGCCCGTGTCTACATAGAAAGCTTGCTCTTCCACGGATAGCTCGATTGGTTCGGTGAGGGTGGCGCCGCTCGTGTTGGACGCCCGTACTGCAAAGCCATCCATTGCCGCGCCATGATAATGAGGAGAGGAGATGACTGCCCAGACGGCTTCAGCTAGCACTCTTCCCAGCGCATTCTCATCGACATCAATCTGCTCTTTGTCCAGCAATCCCCCCCACCCATGGCGGTTTAATTCTTCCCATAATTTCGCCTGCGCTTGGTCAAGAGGAATATCATGTAAATAAACGCTCATCGATCTACCCTCTCATCAAAAGGTGTTACTCTAACATTTCAACCATCACACTTT
>CAKZNJ010000392.1 GCA_937129505.1 uncultured Anaerolineae bacterium
GGTCTCTTTCCTTTGCGAAGGGTTAAGTCTCAGCAAATCCAGATGGGACTCCAATAGAGCAAGCGCAAAAGGCGGAGTGGGTGTTTTGGTGAATAGAGAGAGTAGAAATAACGTCCATTGGAGGGGGGTAAAAAGGGCAGACTCTTGTTCAGCCCAAGCGATTCGCAATGTAACTTCATCGGGAGAGAGTAGATTGGCATTTTTCCATGCATTTCCCCATTTTTCCAGAAAAATTTGCACTTCATTTCTATTCCATTCACAAACGAGAAGCGGTGAAAAATCCATTGCGATAAACTCGCTGAAGTAATTTGGAGATGTTGCAGCAATAATGCGGGTGTTTGGGTATTGTTGTAATAAACCCTTGAGAAAATCGGCTACCTTATCCATCTCAGTAGGGGTAATTTCATCCAAGCCGTCGAGAAGTATGATTAACCTATGCTCACGGATGGATTTACGGACGATCCGAAGCAACGATCGACGAACAGATGAGGAAAAGTGCTCTTTTGCGGCTTCGGAAATGGTCATCAGGACATCAGCTTTTTTTTCGATCATGGGTAATAAAAAAGAAGCATGGAGATAAAGGGGAAGAGAATTATACAAAGTTTCAAAGGGATGGTCATAGCGAGCGATTTTGAGCGCCGTTTCGATGAGAGCAGTTGTTTTCCCCGAACCAAGTTCTCCAGATAAGATCAAATGGGGATTGCCTTTTGCGAGGATTTCCAGAAGATTAAATGATTCTTTTCGGTAATGGCTAGCGAATAACGGGTCGTCTAAGATCAGGGGGACCGTGTCCCTTGTGATGTCTTCCCCTATAACTTCTGCTTTATTATCATAAGGAAGGACAAGAGAGATAACTCGTGCAGGGATCAGGAGCTCATCTAAAGCAAAAAGACGATGAAGATGATGACTTTTTTGACAAAAGCGAACAACCTCTTTTCGATATTGGATTTCGGTGTTTGTTTGGACGGGTTGGAAGGTTTGAATCGTTTGAAGGAATGATTTCCAGATGTGTCGAATTTTTTCTCGAAAATAGTAGAGAAGAAAAGATGCTAAGCTTGCTGTAAATACCCCTATCAGAAATGAACGAAAGTCAAAATGCCAACCTTTCATCGTGAAAGCTCTTTATCCCCCATAGAGTATTCTCCCACAGGAGGGACACAAAGCGAGTCGATCTGGAGAACGCGATTCTTGGATTAGCCCCCCCGTTAGTGTTGTTCCACACGATGAGCAGCATCTATCTTGTACGCGACTAACTGCAATGCCGTTTTTTCCGATACGAATCGATTGATAACGTTCATAATATTCTGCTTCAATGCTCGAAATTGCGACCGACCTTTCATTCTCAAGCCTTTGAATATCTTTCTCCAACTCTGTTTTCTCGCCTAGATATCTTGAGTTTCTTTGGAAGAAGTTTTCATTAACTTTATTTAAGTGCGCTTTGAGGTCTTGTAGGATTTTCGTTTCTTCTTCTGTGGCGATCATCGATTCGAGTTGTCTGTCTTCCAATACCTGCAAGTATCGCTTCAGCGCTTTTACTTCATCTTCCATATCTTTCAATTCTTTCGGGTTTTTGATCCGTCCACCATATAACTCTGCTTCACATTGCTCGATCTTTTTATTTTGTTGTTCGACATCTAATTCAATAAGACGCAATTTTTTCTCGAGCTCTTTTACAATTTTTTCCTGTCGCTCATGGTCTTCTTGAGCTTGACGTAAATCTGAATCGTTCTCAATGAGCTTGGCCAATTCATTGAGCCTTATTTTCGCTTGGTCCAATTGGGAGTCGATTTGTTGAAGGCGATAAAGCTTGAAGACTTGGCTCATACTTTTGATTATAAAAGCGAAAACCAGATTGACAAGGGAAAAAGTTATATTTCGTTAGAAAGAAGGATCTACGTGTACAATTAAGAAAACTAACTGCTCATCGATTTATGGCAATTGCCTCGCTATCAATGAAAAAAACAAAGCATTTCGACCGATCTGTCATTTTCGTCATTATTTTGGTTTTTTTGACTCAAGTTCCCTATTTGTTTGCTTTTCTACAAAGTTCTGATTCTTTTGTCTTTGCCGGATTTTTATTTAACCCCTTGGACGGCAATACCTATCTATCAAAAATGCGCCAAGGTTGGGAGGGGAAATGGTTATTTGAGCTTACTTATAGCCCTGAGAAAAATAAACCAGCCTTCTTATTTGTTTTCTATATCTTGCTCGGACATCTCGGTCGAATTTTTCATCTTGACTTAATCATTATTTTTCATATTGCGCGCTTTGTTGCGACTTTGATTTTGAGTTTAACTTTGAGAAATTTTTTTGCGTTTCTACTTGAAGAAAAAAAGAGCGTTGAACTAGCTCTCCTTTGGGCGATGTTTGGTGGTGGGTTAGGGTGGTTAGCTGGATTGTTGGGTTGGTTCACGCCGGACTTTTGGGTGGCAGAGGGGTATGTTTTTTTATCAACCTTCGCAAATCCGCATTTCCCCTTATCAATCTCACTTATGCTGTGGATGCTGACATTGTCAGAATCAGGGTTAGGGCACAAGGTTAACACATACGGATCTTTACTCGCTGGGGTTATCCTTGCTAACCTTTCGCCTTTTTCCTACCTGATCGTGGCAGTTGTGTTGGGCATAGCGGCTATAGCGACGAAGGGTAGAGACATCGAGGTAGGTGTTAAGTCAATCCTCATTAGATTGTTCTTGTTTGGGATGGGAGGAACTCCATTTTTGTTTTATCAGCTCTGGGTCGTCCGCCAAGATCCGATATTGGCGGAATGGAATGGGCAGAATGTCACTCCTTCACCGAATGTTTTTTTGCTAATCCTTGGCTTTTTTCCAGTGATACTTTGGGCAGCTTGGGGTATGATTCGAGCAGTGGTGGAGAAAAATTCAAAATTTATTGTCCCGATCATTTGGATCGTGGTTTCATTACTTTTTGTGTATTTTCCTTCGTCTCTCCAAAGACGTTTTCTTATCGGTCTATACATTCCTCTCGTTGCTATAGCCGTTTATCAATTGCAAAAGAGTTGGCTAACTGAATCAAAATCAACCCCAATAATCAGGTTTTTTGGGATAAATCTCTCCCTTGTTTTCTCATTCTTAACAAATGGGGTATTTCTGTTTGCGAATATTGAAGCTGTACAGCGGCACGATCGATTCATATACCTGCATCAAAAAGAAGCGGAAGCTCTCAGATGGATGGAACTTAATTTACCCAATGATACAGTTATTTTAGCTAGTCCAATAAGCTCGATGTTTATTCCAGCTTGGACGGGCTTAAGGGTTGTCTATGGACATCCTTTTGAGAGCATTCAGGCAGAAGAAAGACTCCAGATGGTCGAAAATTTCTATCAGGGAAAACTATCCCATAACGACCAAATGAATTTTTTGGCCAATCAGTCTGTAGATGCGATCCTATGGGGGATTCGGGAAAAGGAGGATTATTCATTCGACTTAGAAAAACAACTTAATGAGTTCTACCCAATCGTCTATAAAAACGATGGAGTCACGATCTATCAGGTGGCGCCTTGAGCCTATGAGTCGATCTGAGAGACATTGGCTATTGGGTTATGCTATCTTGATCCTGTTATTGACTTCGATTCCTTATGTGATTGCTTTCCAAGCAACTTCCTCTCAAACGCCTGTTCGATTGTGGAGCTTTTCTGGATTTTTATTTGGTGTCGAGGATGGGAATTCTTATATTGCAAAAATGAGAAGAGGAATGGAGGGGGAATGGTTATTTCGCAGCCCTTATAGCGGGATGGAACAAAGGGGGTTGCTTGCTTTTTTCCCCTATTATTTATTGGGAAAACTAGCAGGAGGGACTGCCTCTCACGAGCAATTGGTCATCCTGTTTCATTGGTTCCGCATCGGAGCCAGCCTACTGTGCGTTTATGCTACGTATCTTTTTTTACGTGAGTTTCTCGAAAGTGTTTTTTTTAAGCGAGTGGCGTTGGTAGTCATCACATTAGGAGGCGGATTAGGGTGGATAGCATTGCTCTTTCAAACAAATGCGTTTTTACCCCTAGAATTTTTCTCTCCAGAAGCTTTTGGATTTTTGAGCTTATATGGTTTGCCACATTTGAGTTTGGCTCGAGCTTTGTTGTTGTTTGCTTTGGTAGAGTACTTGCATTTATGGAGGGACACCGATAAAAGGAAACGGAATTCGATCATTTGGCGTTTAGGGCTATTCTGGTTAGGAGCAGGATTATCTCAACCGATTCATGCAGGCATATTGGCAATTGTTATTTTTCTGCATCTGGCTGCCATGGTTATAGTCAGTCGGTTGAATTCCTATCGAAAACCCGATTGGCGAGATGTTAAGAGAATAATCCCATCCGTGATTTTAGCAAGTCTACCCGTTTTGATTCTTCTTGCTTACACCTCTGTTGGTTTTTTTACCGAGCCTTACTTGAAGATATGGGCATTGCAGAACCGTCTACCCACGCCGCATATCTCGCTATATCTTTTATCTTACGGATGGCTTGTCCCCTTGTTGATTGGTGGAGTATACCGAGCGCGTTTGCTAAATCGCGAGAAAAGACTCCTGCTCTTCATTTGGATGGGCAGCGCGTTTGTCTTGATTTTCACTCCAATTTCGATTCAAAGGCGGTTGATTGAAGGGGTTTGGGTAGTAATCATTGTCTTCTCATTTCTGTTTTTAGAATCCCTGAGTGCTGCGCTTCGCCAATGGTCTCGGCAAATTGGGCTAATTCTATTACTTTTTTCACTGCCTTCGTCCTTTATCCTGCTGGCAGGAGGTATACGAAGTGGAATGTCGTTTTCTACACCAATATTTTTCCCCGCAGGTCATGTCGCTGGATTGGAATTTCTGAACCAGCAGAGAGAGGCAAAAAATGCGATTGTTCTTGCCTCTTATCAAACCAGCAATGCGTTACCAGCATACGCTTTTGTACGGGTCATCATAGGGCACGGGCCAGAAAGTCCAAATAATGATGTAATTGCTGAAGACGTCGAAAGGTTTTTTCAAGCGAAAACGCCTGACTCATTTCGCCGGGAATTTATTCGCCAGCATAGGATCGATTATATTATTTGGGGGGCTGCTGAAAAGGAATTGGGTGATTGGCAACCATCTTTAGAGAGTTATCTCACTCCTCTGTATGAAAATCAAGAGCTTACCATTTTTGAGGTTGTACGTGCGAAAATCACTCCTTGATCCCAAAGAGTTGGTTCTTTGGATTTCACCATTGCTACTCTTTGCGCCGGGTTTTATGGGTAACAAGGTGTTTTACTGGGGTACTATCCTCCTACAATTTGTCCCATGGCGTCATATCGCGCTTGAACTCATGAGGGATGGGAGTATCCCTTTATGGAATCCATACTCGGGTATGGGAGCCCCTCTCTTGGCGAATTATCAATCTGCTCTGCTTTATCCGCCAAGCTGGATTTTACTTAGCCTAGAAGCGATTGGGGGGATTCTCTGGTCGGTGAAAGGACATGGTGTCCTTTTGGCATTGCATTTGGGATTTTGTGCTGTGGGGATGAAACGATGGTTGGAAGAGTTGGGAATCAAGAAAAGCGGACAAATGGTTGGAGCGATTGCTTTCGGTCTTTGTGGCTATTTAGTTTCCCGAGCCAGCTTCCAATCTATCCTATTCTCTGCGAGCTGGATGCCTTGGATTTTCCTTTATACCCATCGATTCTTCGAGTCTGCGGAAAAGACAAGAAAAAGGACATATTTTTGGTTAGTGGTGGTCATTGCAATGAATTTGTTAGCAGGGCATGCCCAAACGAGTTGGTATATTTTGTGGGCGACAACCGCATGGCTACTTGCAAGATCTTTTTGGGGCGCGCATAAAACCAATTGCTCTCTTTGCATCGATATTCTCAAAAACTTATTTCTATGGTTCAGTGCGATTGGTTGGGCTATTCTAATCTCGGCTGCTCAATTGTTCCCAACTACCGAATACCTATTGAACTCACAGCGAAGTGGCGGCATTGAGCGCGAGTTTGGGTTAATGTATTCGTTTTGGCCTTGGCGGTTCTTATCCGTGTGGATGCCAAATTTTTTTGGAAATCCAGCTCAGGGCAATTACTGGGGGTATGCAAACTACTGGGAGGATGCTGTTTACAGTGGTTCAATGGCTTTATTTCTTGCGATCTATGCATTGATTCGCTCATTGGGTAAATCCCTGACATACTCGACGGAGAATGATCGTCCTTCCCTGAAATTCACAGTTTCATTTTGGTGGTTAATGAGCGGGGCGGCGATGATATTAGCATTGGGGAAAAATTTACCCTTTTACTCGTGGTTATTGGATCAAATTCCCGGTTTTGATTTATTTCAAGCACCAACCAGAGTTTCATTGGTTGCACAGTTTGGGTTAGCGACTTTGGCCGGAATTGGAGTCGAGCTTTGGGAATCCCCGAGAGGTTGGGTGCGATACTGGACTCGGTTGGGAACGGCCGGATTCGTTTCAATGTTCTTGGTCTCTTCATTTGCCTACTATCGATACTCTGATTTCTATCCGACCATTATGCGTTCTTTTCAACAATTTGGCTTATCAGGTTTCATTTTTGGAATCATCCTGCTTTTGAAACCCAATGACCATTTATCGTATTCTGGTGAAAAGATCAAAGATGCGCTTTCTTCAAGTAAAGTATGGGGAGTAATAGTCTTTTTATTCTTCCTTGCGGACTTAATGGCAATGGGTTGGGGGTTGAATCCAGTCGCAACGGTTGAAATTTACCAAAAGAGCAGCGTACAAAGCGTCGCTTCGGATGAGGATTCTCTTTCTCGACGCTATTTTCTAGATTCAAGCGATGAATATGAAATCAAATTTGAAAAATTCTTCCGTTTCGACACCTTTCAAACAGTCGATGATTGGTGGTTATTACATCAAGCTATGATTCCCAATCTAAATTTGCTCGCCGAACTCGCCATGGTGAATAATTTTGATCCCTTTGTGCCGGCGCGCTTTGCCGATTGGTTGTCGGCTATAACGGAAACCAAGGAAAAGGGGCAAGAAGAAATTTATCATAAGCTATTGAAATTGAGTGCGGTTGGTACTGTGATTGAGATGAGCGGGGATGAATTGCGCTTCAATTCTATCGATGGAGACGATCGATTTCGTTTTTATCCCTGTGCCACGATAGCTAGCAATTCGATGGATGCACTTCAAGCGGTTTTGAAGCATTCCGATATTGGGAGTAAGATGGTGGTGCTAGAAACGGATAAAATGATAGCCTCTGGTTCATGTGAAAAAAATATAAAAAAACTCGATTGGTCAATCCTCATCCAGGCAGAAAATGCGCATAATATAAAATTGCAAGTTTCTACCAATCAGGAGGGTTGGTTGGTGATGAATGATACTTTTTATCCAGGTTGGCGCGTTTGGGTCGATGGAAAGCAATCGATGATACTCCCTGCTAATAGTGTTTTCCGAGCGGTTTGGGTCGAGGAGGGGACTCATCTGGTTGAATTTCGTTATCGGCCGCTCTCTTTTGCTGTTGGGATCTGCCTAAGCCTGGTAGCTATAGCGGGTCTCTGTTTCTTCCGATGGTACAAAATATACAATGTATAAAAAAGCTTTAGACCCATGGATAATCCCTGTGTGGATCACCCTTATCTTGTGTAGTTGTTTTGTTATGTTTACTTTGATAAAAGTTGATGGAGATATTTTTCAGTTTATTTTCATCGGCACGCGTTTTTCAGAAGGAGATCCACAAGGGAGTGAAGGATATGATGGTCAATTTGGTTATTATATTGCAGTAGATCCAAACCCCCAGAGGGTGAAGCATCACTTAGATGTTCCTGCCTATCGCTATCAGCGAATCCTGCTGCCCTTGATGGCGAGAGCGCTGTCGCTGGGAAATGATCAACTGATCGCTTGGTGGTTAGTTATAATTCCCTTGCTTGGGCAGGTGGTTGGGGTTGCATTCGTGGCAAAGCTAATTCATGAGCTAGGCCAGAAACCCTTGCTCTCGCTGATTTATGGTTTGAGTGCCGGTTGTTTGCTTGCTATTCGGGTAGCATTGCCAGAACCGCTCGCTTATGCATTTGTAGCTGCAGCTGTCTATAGTTATTTTCATAAAAAGTATATACTCGGTGCCTCCTTACTCGGCTTAGCATTTTTTACAAAGGAGGTTACGATTGTATTTGGAGCAGCATTTCTGCTTTGGTTGTGGTTGCAAAGATTGTGGAAAGAGAGTTCTGTTTTGCTCGGAATGGGATTTTTGCCATTTGGACTGTGGCAGCTCTGGCTTTGGCAAACCTTTGGCGTGATGGGAATTGCCAGCGGAGGGGCAAATGCGACCGGGTTCGAATGGATACCTTTCATGGGATTATTTCGCATAGCAAGCTACAGTCTGGTTTACTTTTTAGCCATGTTGATAGTTTTTGCACCTCTTGTTGTTGTTCCTTCTCTTTGGGGTGCGTGGAATTCGTATCGAGAAATCAGAGAAGGCTCAACCGATTTCATAACCATTGCTTTATTGCTCCATGCCTTAATGATGTTTTTTTTACCATTTTCGACCTATCGGGAAACAGGTGGAATCTTACGGCTTTCTGTGGGTTTTGTCCTTGCCTTTTTGTTATATGTAGTTAAAGAAAACAAATCAAGGGCGAAGCGGTATTTACCATTTTGGCTGGTTTACAATGTTTTTTTGTTCCGATAAGGAGACCGGTGATGGATATCAGGGATATCAAGCCTTTGGCAGAGGGGTTGATTGAAAATATCGGAAAAGTAATTGTGGGAAAGACACGACCGATCAAGTTGGCGGTCATAAGTTTATTTTGTCAGGGACATCTATTAATAGAAGATGTGCCTGGGGTTGGAAAGACAATGTTAGCCCGCAGTTTGGCTAAAACTGTCGGCTTGAGCTTTAGCAGAATTCAATTTACCCCCGATATGTTGCCAAGTGACATCACTGGCGTTTCAATTTTCAATCAAGAAACTCGCCAGTTTGAATTTCGCGCAGGCCCGATATTGTCCCAAATCGTCTTAGCTGATGAGATTAACCGAGCCACGCCGAAGACTCAAGCAGCTCTGCTAGAGGCAATGGAAGAGAGGCAAGTTACTGTCGATGGGGTGACTCATCACATACCCTCACCCTTTATGGTGATGGCTACTCAAAATCCGATCGAATATGAAGGCACCTTTCCGCTGCCTGAAGCACAGTTGGATCGTTTTTTTATGCGCCTACAAATAGGCTACCCAACTTTAGAAGACGAAATTCGCATCTTGGATGATCAGCAATTTCAACATCCGATTGAAACATTGGAGACCGTATGTAGCACTGAGCAACTTCTTGAGATACAGGAGACTATCAAAGGGGTTTATCTCTCGCAGGCGGTAAAACGTTATATTGTTACCCTTATTCGATACACACGTAACCAAGCGGAAGTATATCTGGGTTCTAGTCCGCGCGGGAGCATAGCATTAGCCCGGGCATCACAAGCAAAGGCAGCGATTGAGGGTAGAGACTATGTCTTGCCGGATGACGTCAAAGATCTAGCTGTAGAGGTGTTAAGCCATCGAATCATTCTAGCCCCTGCAGCTAGGTTGAGAGACTACAATGAGAGAGATGTTATTCTGGAAACCTTAAATAACGTTGCTGTTCCCGGAGGGGACCCGATGCGAAGGGCTGGATGAATACCCCTCAGAAAATCGTAATTGGTTTATTCCTTTTGTCTCTCCTGAGTGGGGTGATCAGCGGCGCTTCCCTTTATTACCGCTTAGCTTATTTTTGGGGTGGATTATGGATATTTACTTGGTTATACTCACGAATTGCCTTAAGGGGAATTGAATTCAAGCGGGTGGCGAGATACCATCGTTCTCAAGTGGGACAAATATTCGAAGAGCGAATTGAAGTAACTAACCATTCAAGGCTGCCGCGGTTGTGGCTAGCGATCAGTGATGAATCGGGTATGGTGGGGGTGAAAGGGTCAAGAGTCATTAGTTACCTAAAATCTAAAGAAACGCGATCATACTTCGTGCGGACACGTTTGATAAAGAGAGGATATTATTCCTTGGGTCCAACTCGAATTCTAGCAGGCGATCCTTTTGGATTATTTTCCGTTGAGAAGAATTTTCCGGCTAACGAGTATCTCTTAGTTTATCCAATGACCGTAGACCTAGAGGGGTTCCCTAATCCAGCTGGCTGGATATCAGGTGGAGAAGCCATCCGCCGCAAGACGCATCAAATCACACCAAACGCAGCAGGGGTACGAGAATACATCCCCGGTGATCCTATGAGTCGCATCCATTGGCTTAGCACAGCGAGACGTAATCGGTTGATGGCGAAGGAATTTGAATTAGACCCTTTAGCAGAGGTGTGGATTTGGCTGGATGCATCTAAAGGTAATCAATATGGGGAGCTAACCTACAAGATTGATTTTCATCCTCGAGAATTATGGAGACCAGTGGTGAAGTTGCCGATTGCCCCCACGACTTTTGAATATCAGATTGTAACCGCAGCATCGTTAGCAAAATATTTCTTGCGCTTGGGTCGGGCAGTGGGACTTGTTTCTAAAGGAAATAATTTTTATGTTTTACCTGCTGAAAGGGGTTACCGCCAGTTGGGTAAACTTTTGGAAGTATTTGCAATTCTTGAGGCGGAAGGAGACCTGCCGCTACCTGTACTGGTTGAAAGTCAGGGAAAACTTCTTCCGCGTGGCAGTACTGCAATCCTGATTAATGCCTCGCTCGATATGGGGTTGAGTCAGTCAGCTGCTTTACTCGCGGGTCTTGGCCATCGCCCTATCGCAATCTGGGTAGACCCAACGACTTTCGATAAGACGTTAGATAGAGAAATGGGAGAAAGACTTGTTGACACAATTCATAGTCAAGGTATTCCCTTTTTTATCATCCAGTGTGGAGATGAAATCCATAATGTTCTGTCGGCGAGGTCTTCATCTCCACTACAGGGTTCTTTATAGACCGGTTTATTCACTCAATTCAATGTATATTCGCTTATTGATCTTCCCCTTGCTTTTATAGTCGACCACGCGAATCCTGCCAATTTCAGCAGTGTTTTGAACATGTGTGCCACCATCCGCTTGTAAATCTAAACCGACAATTTCTACTACCCGAACGAATTGGATGCCTTCGGGCAGCAAATTGATTTTGGTACGGATTAGGTCGGGAATTTTAAATGCCTCGGCGCGTGGCAAAATCATTGTGCGAATAGGATGGTTCTTTTTGACCTCTTGGTTTACCGCATCTTCGATAGCAGTGACTAACTCTTTATGCATTGTTTCGAACTCAAAATCCATGCGACCCTTGAGTGGATCCATGTCCCCGCCAGTCACTGTGGCACCATAATCGCGAAAAATGACACCACAGAGAACGTGCATGGCGGAATGCGTGCGCATGAGTTGGTAACGACGCTCCCAATCAATCAAACATTCCACAGTATCTCCAATAGAGGGGAATTCGCTTACCGAATCTAAGTAGAATAATACATCCTCTCCAATTTTTTTTACTTTTTGCACCGGAAGATAATTGTTTTTCCACACGAGATGTCCTGTGTCCGAGGGTTGCCCGCCACCCCCTGGATAAAAGACTGTTTGATCGAGAATCAAAGCATGATCTTCTGGAAAGATCTGAATTACACTCGCTACATTACTCTGAAGATAACTGTCGTTTTGATATAGAAGAGTGGTCATAATTTACTCCTAATTATTTGACGATGCTGCTGTAATGATTGTAATTGATTTTTCTATAAATTATTTTCAAAACCCAATCAGACGTTCTTTGAAAATATTTGAGCAAAGGTGTTGAAAATCAAGGGGGTGGGATATAATCGAAATAAGGATGCATCGGTATGGAACAGCTTGTTTATTATTATCCCCATGGTCATGAGAAGCATTATCAAGTTGGTCATCCAGAGCGCCCTGAGCGTGTGGATACGATCGTCCGCACTTTACAAGATAGCGGTCTCTGGGACTCGTTTCCGAAAGTCAAACCAAGCGAGATAGATTTAACAGCAATTACCTCAGTTCATTCTTTAGATTATCTCCGTCAGTTAGAGATTGCCTGTCGTCATGGTGATCCGTTGGATATGGATACCTACACAACTCCCTCTTCATGGGAACTAGCATTAAACACTGCTGCTGGGGCTACGGCAGTTGCAGATGCTGTTTGGAGGCGGCAAGCCAAGCGAGGCTTTGCACTAACCCGCCCTCCGGGACATCACGCCACTTCTAAACATGGGATGGGATTTTGCTTGATTAACAATGTTGCGGTTGCAGCAGATTGGTTAATTCATGCGCATTCCGTTCAACGGTTGGCAATCTTGGATTTTGATCTTCATCATGGAAATGGTACACAAGAGATCTTCTGGGAACGGTCAGATGTTTTTTATATTTCCACTCATCAAATGCCGTTGTATCCAGGGAGCGGTTATTTGGATGAAATTGGCGGAGGGAAAGGTAAGGGATACACTGCGAATTTTCCTTTGCCGCCAGGGTCTGGGGATATGGCCTTTCATAATTTGTTGAACGAGATTATTTTGCCCTTATTAAATCGGGTGCAACCCCAGATGCTCTTGATTAGCTACGGCTTTGATCCTCATTGGAGAGACCCTTTGGGGCATTTGCAACTCTCTGCCAGACAATATGGCGAGTTGATCCGCAGCTTAACAGAGTGGAGTGATGTCTTTTGCGAGGGTAAGATTGCTCTGTTTTTAGAGGGGGGGTATGACCTTGAATCAGCAAAGGCTTGTTCGATCGCTGTGGTCAAAGCGCTCCTCGGAATGGCTTTTGATGACTCCCTAGGTCCTGCTCCTCGCGAAGAAGGACGCTCGTGGATGAAACTTGTTGAGCAAGCAAAACAGATCTGGCAAATCTAGTGATGTGAGGTTATTTATGGGACAAATCCGGATTAAATGGGTAGAAGATCGATTGATGGTCGGTACTGATTCAAACAATAATTCGATTGTCATTGGACGAACTCAGACGGCAAATACCGGTGAAGGAGTGAAACCAGCGGAATTGCTTTTGATGGCAGCGGCTTCTTGTTCAGGCTATGATGTAGTCGAAATCTTAGAAAAGCAGCGTCAGCCTTTGCGCAATTTGGAAGTTATTTGTACTGGAAATCAAAAAAAGGAACCACCCTATTCCTTTACTGAGATGCATTTGCATTATGTCCTTTACGGCGATCTT
>CAKZNJ010000393.1 GCA_937129505.1 uncultured Anaerolineae bacterium
CATTGGCGCAAAACCAAATATCTCTAAACCAAAATAGCAAGTTCGAACCGTCTTGACAATTCCCGCCCCGACCATTAGATCTGACTCAAAGCCGGCAGTAAAAGCTAATAAAGTTAGATTAGCAATTGAATGGTTATTACGGGCTTGGAGGATTAGCTGGCGGACAAAAGCTACTGGTCGGCGGTAAAGGGTCATCCCACCCAGCGCGAGCATGGTGTTCGCTTTGACGAGGGTAGCAGCTTCTTCGATAGAGATGAGCTTGGCAGTCATTTGCTTCCCCGATGGTTGTCCCAAAGTTGGGGCATCCTGCTGCGCAGATCCTTGACATAACGAATGCTTAAGTCAACCTGCGGTTCAGGTTCTTCTTGTCCGACTAGTATCGTGAAAAAGCCCATCGCCCGCGCTGCGGTTAAGTTTGCAAGGGAGTCATCCAGATAGATACAGCGCTGGGGCGAATCGACTTGGGCTAGATGAAGGGCGATGCGGTAAGCCTCTGGTTCGGGTTTACAATAAAATTGTATCGCGCGCACATCGATGATCGCTTGAAAGCAATCAGCCACTCCTAGAACCTCTAAGACCCGTTGAGCGTGATCCCGATCCGCATTGGTAAAAATAAACCGGCGTAAGGGCAGGGTTACAATCATCTGCCTCAATTCCGGGTCGGGTTGGATGAAATCATGCACCGGCAGGTCGTGGACATAGTTGAGATAATCGTCTGCATCTACCTGATGATGCAGTTGTAAGCCACGCAGGGTTGTTCCGTAGGTTTCGAAATAATGACGGCGCAAGGTGGGAATAACGTCCCATGACATCCCTAGGCGTTCGTGCATGTAGAGCGACATGCGCTGACGGATGGCGTCCCACAAACCGCTTTGTTTGTCATAAAGGGTATCATCTAGGTCAAAGAAAGCTACTTCGAATTCCATGCCCAAAGTATAACTGAAAACCACCCGATAAGGCAGGTATAATGGAGAAGAACCAGATCATGCCGATCGAAATCTTACCTCCCGATGTCGCATCCCAAATAGCCGCCGGCGAAGTGGTCGAACGACCCGCCTCGGTGGTGAAGGAATTAATCGAAAACGCGCTCGATGCAGGCGCTACCCAGATCACGATCCGTTGCCTTGCAGCGGGCAAAAAACTGATCGAAGTCTCTGATAATGGGCAAGGAATCCCGAAGGAAGATTTGCTGCTGGCTGTTCACCGTCACGCAACCAGCAAAATCCGCTCTGTGCATGACCTGTGGAGGATTCAAACGCTTGGCTTTCGAGGGGAAGCGCTAGCTTCGGTTGCGTCAATTTCCCGTCTGACCATCACCTCTCGCCCCGAGTCGCAGGCGGTAGGCTATCGTTTACAAGTGGAAGGAGGCTCTCCGCCCAAGTTAGAAGCTGTGGGGGAAGGGGTGGGGACGACGGTTCGTGTCGAAGATTTATTCTTCAATGTTCCTGCACGGCGCAAGTTTCTCAAAAGCGATACTACAGAGCGTCAGCGTATCGATGCAGTGGTTACCGATTATGGGTTAGCCTTTCCGCAGGTGCAAATCCAGCTCACGCAAGAAGGCCGTCTGAGTTTTGTCACTAGTGGGAACGGAGAGCGAAGGGAAATCCTCGCGACCTTGTTAGGAGTGGAAGAAGCCAATCAACTGCTTGAAGTCATTTATGAAGAAACGGATTTTCGATTGGTTGGATTTATTAGTCCGCTTGGGTTAACTCGATCAAATCGGCGTGAGATTCATTTTTATGTCAACCACCGTCCAATTCAAGATGGGATGTTGGCTTCAGCGGTCATGCAAGCTTATCATACCCTTCTCATGGTAGGACGATATCCTTTGGTCTGGCTTTTCCTTGAAATGGATGCCAATCAGGTAGATGTAAATGTGCATCCGACAAAAGCGGAAGTGCGCTTCGCGGATCCTAACCGCTTGTATGGATTGGTACAACATGCAATCCGCAGAGTTTTGGTGACTGGACAATCAATTCATCCTAATGGAGAGTTACCTGTCTGGCAGCCTCCCTTTGATTCGATTCAACCTAAGGCGATGGAGATACCCCAAGGTTCTGTTCCAGATGGACAATCTCCACAACCTGAATCGCTGGGTTTCACTGAGCTAGAGCAGAAGATTCCTCTCCTGAGATGGATTGGGCAAATAGCTAATCTTTACATCATTGCGGAAGGTCCAGATGGTTTGTATCTAGTGGATCAACATGCAGCCCATGAGCGCGTGCTTTTTGAAAGGTTTTTACGCCAATCTGAAACGTCCATTAGCTCCCAAAAACTCTTACAACCCACCATTGTTACCCTTGGCCCCGCTCAAGCGCGTCTTTTTGAGGAACAAATCTCCCTGCTCAACCGTTGGGGTTTTGAAATCGTCCCTTTCGGATCGAATACTTTTCAGGTTCGGGCGATCCCGGCGATCTTGGCGGGGATAGACAGCGCGGCGGCTGTGCGTGCTGTCGTGGAAGATTTTGAAGAAGATGAAGAGCCCTTGCGTCGCGAAACAGAAAAGCGCTTGATCGCCCGCATCTGCAAGCGGGCGGCAGTCAAAGCTGGGCAAAGCCTTTCAGCGGAAGAGCAAAAAGCTCTCTTGCTAGAATTGGAAAATTGTCAATCGCCGCGAACCTGTCCGCACGGCCGACCGACGATGATTCATCTGTCAGTCGATTTATTAGAACGTCAGTTTGGGCGTCGGGGAGCGATTTAGCCTAAAGGCTTTGGCGTTTCCTTCAATTGATAACGAATTTGGGCAACGATTTGCGGTAGGATGATCGCCACATCTTCAGAGAAGACGACATCGGCGCGCACGTCGAGATAGGTGGGAGTATGGTTGATGATGATCAAATGAGCGCCGCGTTCGATGGCTTGCATGGGTAAGCGGGCAACAGGCAAAACTTCTAAGGAAGAACCAGCAACAATCATCAGATCGCAATGGAGGCTAGCTTTTTGGGCTTTTAACCAAGGTTGGTGAGGCATTTGTTCGCCAAAAAGGATGACATCCGGTTTGAGAATCCCTCCGCAGTGGGAGCAGCGAGGGATTGTCCCTTGTTCTAGGTAAGGTCGGATGTAAGGTTTGGAGGAGACTTTGTTGTAGCAGTCAATACAAGTCATTGTTTGAAACGTTCCATGCACTTCGAGGACGTTTTTTGTGCCCGCTTTTTGGTGCAAGCCATCAATGTTTTGCGTAACTACGGTTTGAACGAAGCCCATCTGCTGAAGTTGAGAGACAGCGAGATGCGCCGGATTTGGCTCAGCAGTTAAAATTCTGGTCGCTAAAGGGCGTAACCACTCAAAAAAGCGAAAAGGGTCATAGCGAAAGGCAAGGGCGGAAGCTACTTCTAAAGGCTCTACTTTTGACCAGAGGCCGCTTTGTGGCGAGCGAAAATCGGGGATGCCAGAAGGGGTGGAGATGCCGGCTCCGCTCAAGACTACCCCTCGCTTACTCTTGCGGATGATGTCCGCTGCGCTTTGAATAGACCGTTGTGTAGAAACAGAGAGCGGAGGCATTGAAAAGGCGCTAAGCGAGAGTCAAAATTCGGCGAGCTAATTCATTAAATTGGTTTGCTGTGGCGCTTTCGGGTTGATGGAGATAAATCGGGCGGTTGTTCAGTGCAGCGTGGTAAACGAGCTCCGGTGCGGGGGTGATCATCCCCATCAGCTCCAAGCCAAGCTTTTCTTGAATTTGGGAACGAGTCAGCATCATGTCCGACCGCACGCGGTTGTAAGCGATGGCGTGTATGCGATTTTGGTGAACCCCTTGTTGGATCAAAGCATCTCGAATCAGGTGAAATTGGGTGAGAGAAAGAGGGGTTGGTTCGGTCAGGAGTAGAATTGCATTGCAGTGAGGATAGATGGGTTGCAACGGAAGAGAGAGGGAGGCACCACAATCTAAGAGAATATATTTTGCCATGCGGCTGAGATATTGGGTGATTTGCTGATAATGGGCGGCTGATGGTGTCTTTAACCGAACCAAGGGATCGTTGGTAGCGAGAAGCAGTCGAATACCGGCTGCAAACTGGATCAAGCTATTCTCGATATCTAGAGGGGTCAATTCGAATTCGTTGCGTTCTAATAATTTGTTCAAACCGTCCATCACTTTGTAGCCCAATTCAACTCCAATTGAGCCCATTCCTGGGCGGTATTCGGCTGCAATCACCTCTTTTTGGCTGTTTTGATGGAGGGCAAGAGCGAGGTTAAAGGCTAAGGTGGTTGTCCCGGTGCCGCCTTTCGTCCCGATGACGCCGATTAAAAAACCTCTTTCCTGGGCTGTTGGAGCTTCAGCGGCTTGGGTGGGAATGGCTTTTTGGGCGCGGGATAAGATCGCTCGCATTTTAGCGAAGAGCTCCCGTGGTTGGGTTGGTTTTGTGATGTAGTCGTCTGCTCCCGCTTCATATCCCATCACCTTGTCTTCGACTTGGCTTTTGGCAGTAAACATAATAATGGGGATGGCTGATGTTCGCGGATTTGCCCGGATACGTCTAGCGACCTCGTAACCATCCATCTCAGGCATCATAATGTCGAGAAGGATGAGATGAGGTTGTTCTTTTTCTGCAAGGACCAAAGCTTGGGGACCATTACTGGCAGCAATGATTTGATACCCTTGCCTCTGAAGCATAAGGCCGACTAACCGTAAGGTATCCAGATCATCATCTACGATTAAGACTTTCTCCGCCATTCAGCTCATCTCCTGAGGAGTGAATCGACAAATTGTTTTCCTTGTTCGAACAGTCAACCATCTTTCAACGATGGTTCCTCGATCTGGGTGCAAAAAAGGATTTAACACATTATAATCTTTTCTTAGCATGTTCGCAGCTATTCAGAAGGTTTTACAAGAAATATGCCAGCTAAACCCACAAGATAAGGTATTGGTGGGAGTATCGGGGGGACCAGACAGCCTAGCCTTGATGATGCTCCTACATGAGTTAGACTGGAATTTGGCGGTTGCTCATCTCAACCATCAATTGCGCGCCGCTGCCATGATGGAAGAGGAGGGTGTGCGACAGTGGGCAAAGGAGATTGGCATGCCGTTTTACTCACAACGAGCCAATGTAGCTGATTTTGCTCGCCAAAATTCCTTATCCATCGAGGAAGCTGCTCGGTATTGCCGCTATCGTTTTTTGTTTGATCAAGCGGAGAAAGTAAATGCCAAAGCGGTGTTGGTTGCTCACACCGCTGACGATCAGGTAGAGACCGTCTTAATGCGATTATTGAGAGGCTCAGGCAGCGCTGGATTGAAAGGCATGAAGGTGGTTTCGATCCCCAACCAATGGAGCACCTCCATTCCCTTAGTGCGTCCGCTCCTTTCCGTGTGGCGCGCTCAAATCATGGACTACTTAGCAAACAAGGGCATCGTCCCTTATCTCGATGAATCCAATTTGGATAATACTTACACGCGCAATCGCATTCGCAATTCGTTGCTTCCCTTACTAGAGTCTTACAATCCGTCTATCCGTAAACTGCTTTGGCAAACGGCTCAAATCCTTGCCGATGAAGAGCAAGTTTTACGAGATCAGGAGGAAGATGCTTGGCAGGACGCCGTTACATTTACTCAGGAGAATGCAATCGGTTTTGACTTGCAAAAATTTCGCCATTACCCTCAAGCGATTAAAAGGCGATTGGTGCGGCGCGCCTTCCAGATCTTACACGGCAATCTTGCTGATCTGTCGTTCGCTCATGTCGAAGAGATCGTTTGTTTTTTAGATGGTAGGGCAAGCAGTCAACAGCCTCTTCTTTCTGATTTGGTCTGTCTGCGAGATTTAGAACAAGGATATCTAACGCGGGGGCAGGCACAATTGCCATTTCACAGATTTCCACAGCTTGACAGCAAGGAAGCCATCCGCTTACCGGATTCTGGATCCCTTTGCCTGAGCCAAGGTTGGATTTTGCAGATTGAACGAGTATCTGAGTTTCCCTTCGGTTTAATAAAACAAGCTGCAGTTGACTGCTATGAAGCGTGGTTGGATTCCGAGGCTTGTAAAGGGAGCTTATATGTTCGCCCACCCAAAACCGGCGATCGGTTTGCGCCTCTTTCGATGAATGGAAAAAGAGCAAAGATTTCCGATATCTTTATCAATCGGAAAATCCCTGTTTGGGCACGCAGATCTTACCCCCTGATCTGTACGGACACCGATATCCTATGGGTACCCGGCTATACAATCAGTCATTTGGCACGGTTGACGCCGGAGAGCCAAGAAGCTGTGCATTTGAGCATAAAACAAGCAGGATAAGGCTCAAGTCAAGCTGTCGTCGAGCACAGAACTCGCTAGTTGATTCAGCTTCATCCCGATCTCGCGCCACTGAACTTTGGAAAGCCCTAATTTTTGGCGGATGGCGTTTTTCTCCATGCCGCTTTGAAGGTCGAGCAGAGCACAGGTCCAGCGGCACATGTCGAAAGAAATATGTTTGTCCAAGCCAGCTTCCTTGGAGAGGTCTTCCAATAGATATTCCAAACGACGCTGCGACCACGGAAAAACCCGATCCTTGATGTCATATTGTTGGCAATATTCCTTAAATCCCTCTACCCAATCGGAGGGCAGGGATATTCTGCGCTCTTTGTAGCGGTACTGCGGATTGGTATAGCGGACAAAGAGCATCGAAGAAGGGGAACGATCGAGCTCTAAGTGGTTTAAATTCAATGCCAAACATTCTGTTTTCTTTATCCCTGTTGAAATCAAGAGATAAAAGAGTGCAAAATAGCGAGCATCAGGTTTCTTCCCCACCCGATATTTTTGGCAGATCGCTAAGACCTGATCTACCTCATCAGGGGTAAGCACGACGGGGAGAGGGCTGATCACTGAGTGTTGAACGACCTTTTCAGCTGGGTTAATGGCCAGAACTGCGTATTGGTGAAGCCAGCGGAAAAAAGCCTTGATCGAGGTGATTCTGCGCGCAAGCGTTTTCGGGCTGCATGGCACACCTCGCCCTTTTTGAAGCCAATTGAGGAAATGGTTGAGGTCAGCGGTTGTGATACTACCCAATGTCCGTGTTGGAGAAAGAAAAGAGGCGAGAAGCTCTAGATCATGGACAAACGCTTTCACGGTATGAACCGAGTTCCCTTGGTCGGCTAAATAGATTTTCCATACCTGAATTGCGGGTGGTAAGGTAGATTGAGCTGTCAGATGAGCAGATAGAGTAGAGGGAGACATCTTAACCTCCGATAAATTTCGTATAGCCATGTTAAGGAGTTTAGCATAGATTGTATAGAATGTCAAATCATGGGTTCTGTTTTTTGTTTTCCCCTTTGAAATTTAGATATTATCGATTAAGATTTGACAATATTGCCTATTTTTGTCTGCTTTATGAGGTAATTATGAACTTCGTCTTTCTTTCTCCCCATTTTCCGCCGAATTATTATTTGTTTTGCGTTCACCTGCGCCGCTTTGGCGCAACTGTTTTGGGGTTAGCCGATGAACCCTTCGAGAGATTGCGCCCAGAGTTGAGAGAAGCCTTGAATGAATACTATCGAGTCTATGATCTACATGATTATGACTCTCTGCTGCGAGCTTTGGGGTATTTCACCCATCGCTATGGGAAAATTCATGGGTTGGATTCGCATAATGAATACTGGCTGGAGACGGAAGCACGCCTGCGCACCGATTTTAACATTCCCGGTTTAGATATAAAACAAATTGGTCAGGTCAAGAAGAAGTCTGAGATGAAAAGGCAATTTATCAAGGCTGGAGTCGAGGTGGCGCGGGGTAAGGTTGTGACCTCTTTGCAGCAGGCAAAGCAGTTTGTGAGCGAAGTAGGATACCCGGTTGTGGCAAAGCCTGATGTGGGGGTTGGGGCGGCAAAAACCTATAAAATCAGCGGGCCGCAAGACTTGGAATTTTTTTGGCGTGATAAGCTCCCCACTCCCTATCTGTTAGAGGAGTTTGTGAGTGGCCAAATATTTACCTTTGACGGGTTGGTTGATCAAAATGGAAACATTGTCTTTTATACCTCTCATTATTACAGTCAAGGGATCATGGAAACGGTCAATGAAGACCGGGATGTTTATTATGTGTCCTTGCGATCGATTCCAGCAGATTTAGTTGAAGCTGGCAGGGCAATCGTGCGGGTGTATAAACTCAAGGCACGTTTCTTTCACTTTGAATTTTTCCGCACCCCACAGGGAAAATTAATCGCCCTGGAGGTGAATATGCGTCCCCCAGGGGGACTCACCACCGATATGTTTAATTATGCCAATGATACCGATGTCTATCAGGAATGGGCGAATATTATAGTCAATAATCGCTTTGAGGGTCGCAATGATCGCCCGTATCACTGTGCTTATGTTGGCCGCAAAGACAATAAGTCGTACCGTCATTCCCATCAGCAAATCCTTCAGGAACTTGGAGAAGCTGTTGTCCATCACGAGGCGATCAGTGGGGTTTTTAGTGCGGCATTGGGGAATTATGGTTACCTAATTCGCTCGCCTGACCTTGCAGAGATTGAACGAATGGCTGCGTTTATCCAAGAGAAGGAGAATTGAAATTCGATGTCAATTGAGTATCACAAATGGTATAGCCCGAACCTTCAGCAGGAGATGGAACTCAAAGTATATGGATGGTATGGGAAGCCTGTATTGGTCTTCCCGGCTCAGGAGGGCCGTTTCTATGATTTTGAGAATTTTGGGATGATCCAAGCAATTTCGGCTTTTATTGAGAGTGGTAAAGTAAAAGTATTTACGGTTGATAGTATAGACAGTCAAAGTTGGGCGAACTGGAGTATTCATCCGGCTGATCGAGCCAATCGCCATGAAGATTATGATCGGTATATTGTTGAGGAAGTTGCCCCCTTTATCTGGGGTCATTGCGGAAATCTTCAGCAGGGGATCTTAACCACGGGTTGCAGCATGGGCGGCTACCATGCTGCGAATTTCTTTTTCCGCCATCCCGATGTATTTGATGGGTTAATTTGTCTGAGCGGTTTATTTCAATTAGGGATGTTCATTGGTGATTATATGGATGAGACGATCTACTACAACAGTCCGCTGATCTATCTTCCGAATTTGAATGACCCATGGTACATAGAGCGCTACCGCAAGAGTCAGATTGTGATTTGCTGTGGTCAAGGAGCGTGGGAGGACGCCATGCAAGCAGATGCGCGAGCGATGAAGGCGATTTTGGACTCTAAAGGTATTCCGGCTTGGGTGGATTTTTGGGGTTATGATGTCAACCACGATTGGCCATGGTGGCAGAAGCAATTGCCGTATTTTCTCAGCCGATTAGACCTGTGAAGGGCTGGTGGGCGGGAAGAACGGTTGTTAAAAGCCCAATTCTTTGGCAACCCGCCGCATGGCGATAATCACATTGCCGACGTGTTCCCAAAGGTCAGTGCCAAGCTCTTGAGCGCCTTTTTCTATCTCCTCCCGATTTGCGCCGGCAGCAAAAGCTTTATCTTTCCATTTTTTCTTCACCGAAGAAACTTCTAAATCGTCCAACGATCGCGAGGGGCGGACTAGGGCGACAGCGATGATTAAGCCGGTAATTTCATCGCAGGCATAAAGTGTTTTTTCCATGAGCGAAAGCCTAGGCACACCGGTATGGTCGGCGTGGCTGAGCACCGCGCGCACAATTTCCTCGGGGACACCTTTTTGGCGCAGGATTTCTGCTCCATCTTGGGGGTGCGACTCGAGGGTGGGATGAATTTCGTAGTCGAAATCATGCAGCAGGCCGGCTATCCCCCATTTTTCTGCGTCTTCATTGAATTTTTCGGCGTAAAAGCGCATTGCCGCTTCGACAGCTAACATGTGACGAATGAGATTGATGTTCTTTACATATTCGTAGACGATCTCCAATGCCTGTTGACGATTCATGGATTCTTCTCCGGAAAGATAGGTTCGGGATTACCCAGAACGGGCAGGGGGTGTTGGATGTGGACTTCCCAAAAGGCGTTTAGGGTAGCAAAGAGCTCTCTGATCTGCCAGAAAATCGTGGCACTGCGGCGGTAGGGATGCCAATCCGCAGAAACCCCATTCGCTTTCAAGCCCAATGCATGACATGTGTACAGAGCGCGGGGTAGATGAAAGCGTTGGGTGACCAAAATCGCTTCATGTAACCCAAAAATAGCTTTTGCCCTAAAACAAGTTTCATAGGTACTTCTACCTGCGTAATCTAAAACGATGTCCTCATCGGGAATGCCTAACGACCAGGCATATTCCCGCATGGCTTGGGGTTCGTTGTAATCGACAAAGCGGTTGTCTCCGCTCATGAGGAGCTTTTTTACTTTGCCGGAAGAATAGAGCTGTGCGGCCATGGTAACCCGATCGCGCAACACAACGGTGGGGCGTCCATCTCGCCGTAAACCCGCTCCAAACACAATTGCCACAGGGGCCGAAGTTACCTGATCGGGAGAAAAGATGCGAGGGCGAGCAAAGATTTCTGTAATCGCTCTAAGCAGGAAGAGCAAGAAAATAAAAAAAACAGGTATGCTAATAAGGATAGCTAGCATAATGACTTTTTTCGAACGCACCGCCAAATTTTACCATGTAAAGGGTTGTCATCCTATCAACGAAGGGTTACAATCCATCCGCTATGGATGATCAAACAGCTTATCAGAAAACGTTGGATTATTTATACTCTTTTGTTGATTATAGTCTGACCAAAGCAGACCGCTTAGCGCAGGCAAACTTCGATCTCTCACGCATGTTTGAATTAATGCACCGCTTGGATAGCCCCCAGAAAGCTTATCCGATCATCCACATTGCCGGGACAAAGGGTAAAGGCTCAGTAACAGCGATGTGCAGTTCGATCCTTCAAGCGGGTGGTTATCGAGTTGGAATGTACACTTCACCTCACCTTGAAGATTATACCGAACGCATTCAGGTCGATGGGGCTCCAATCCCTCATCGCGATTTGATCGAATTAGTTGAGAGGATCAAAGTCCATATCGAAGCTATCCCGCACCTCACAACCTTCGAGATAACAACTGCCCTTGCATTCCTATACTTCAAAGAAAAAGCAGTAGATGCAGCGGTGATCGAGGTGGGGTTGGGGGGGCGTTTGGATGCGACCAATGTGGTGTTACCAGTGGTGTCCGTGATCACGTCGATTTCATACGATCACACCCAAGTCTTAGGGGATACGCTACAAGCCATAGCAACTGAAAAATGCGGCATTATTAAAGCTGGGGTGCCGGTGGTTAGTGCTCCCCAGGAGCCGGAAGCCATGGCAGTGATCGAGGAAATCTCTCGCCATAAAAATTGTCTTCTGACAGTTGCCGGTCGTGACATTCTTGCCCGCACACTGCGGCGAGAGATGACGCACCAAATTGTTGAGCTAATACCCAGTCCGCGCAGCGACCGAGATGATCGAAGCCAGCAAGGAAATACATTAGAGGTCGTTTTACCGCTTTTAGGCGATCATCAGGTTGAGAATGCCGCTGTTGCCTATTTGGCAGTCGATCGCTTTCGGCGATCGGCGTTACCCCTGAGTGATGCTCAAATCAGCGAAGGCTTTGCAAAAACGAACTGGCCGGGGCGTTTTGAACTATTGCTGCTCCAACCTCCGCTGATCCTCGATTGCGCGCATAATCGTGAATCCAGTCATCAGTTGACGCTGACCTTACAAACGATGTTCCCTGGTAGAAAAGCTTTGTTGATTTTTGGCGCCTCAGAAGATAAAGATATCGATGGGATGTTTCAAGAGTTGTTTCCGTATGTTGAGCAAGCGATTTTTACCAAGTCCTTCCATCCAAGGGCGATCTCGCCCTTTATTTTGCATGAGAAAGCTATTCAGTCTCATCTGGCCGCTCAAGTGATCGAAGACGTAGCTGATGCTATGCAAACAGCTCTGCAGATCATAAACGAGCGGCAGGTCGTTTTAGTGACAGGAAGTATCTTTGTGGTGGCGGAAGCACGTCACGCATGGCAATTTGACCCTCGCTTTAAGGCTTTCCGAGAAATTGGTGGCTAGCATCGGGGTACAATAGAGCAGTGATTGTTGATAATGAATATTTTTGACAACTTGAACATTTTTGGGTGTGACCTGAAGGATTGCAATGAGAGGGCACCCAAATACCTACGATTTGGATCATAAACCAATTAGGATAAAAAACATGAAGGAATTTGACTGGTATTCGAGAGATCAAGAGGAAGAATTCGGTGAGGCTCTTCACCGGCGTACAGAAGAGCTATATCAGGTTCCAGATAGTATTCCAGATGAAAACGGGCTAATCGAGTGCCCGGTGCTTCCATTGCGCGATCTGGTTGTCTTTCCCCATATGATCTCCCCGATTTTTATCGAGCGAGAAAGCTCCTTGGAGGCGATCGAAGAAGCCCAGATTTTAGACCAAACTGTCATCGCTTTAACGCAGCGAGATGCTGAGATTGATGATCCCGCACCAGAAGATTTGTACCCGATTGGGGTAGAGATGGCAGTGGGAAGATTGTTGGATATGCCGGATGGGTCGAGTTCGGCATTGGTGCAAGGACGTCGCCGGGTTCAAGTGGTCGAATTTACGCAAATCCATCCTTTCCTAAAAGCACGAGCACGAGTGATCAACGAAAGCCAAGAGGTTGACCGCCAGACCGAAGCGACGATGCGTACCGTCTTGGAATTGTTCAAGAAATGCGTTGAGCTGAACCGCAGCTTGCCCGAAGAAGCGTACCTCTATGCACTCAACATTGTCGAACCGGGTTGGTTAGCGGACATGGTAGTGACCACCATCGCGCCTTCGGTAAAGGAAAGGTTAGACTTCTTAATGACCTTTGATCCCTTGGTGCGCTTGAATAAGGTGATCAGTCTCCTCGCTCGAGAGGCAGATGTTCTGGAGTTGGAAGATAAAATCCATTCCCGTGCTCAGAGTGAAGTGGATCGCAGCCAACGGGAATATTACCTGCGCGAACAGATGAAGGCGATTCAAACCGAATTGGGCGAGGGTGACTTATGGACGCGTGAAATTGATGAACTCAGGGAGCGAGTCCAGAACGCCAAGTTACCTCAAGAGGCGCTCGAGCGAGCGCTCAAAGAAGTCGACCGCTTGAGCCAGCTTCCACCTATGTCGCCTGAGATCGGGATTTTGCGCACTTATATTGATTGGATTCTCGACTTACCCTGGAGTGAGGAGACAGAGGACAACCTAGACGTCAAACATGCTGCCCAAATCCTTGAACGTGACCATTATGGATTGCCCAAAGCAAAGGAACGTGTTTTGGAGTACATTGCAATTCGCAACCTAAAGCCAAAACGGATTCGCCAGCCGATTTTATGTTTTGTGGGCCCACCGGGAACTGGAAAGACATCCCTTGGTCAATCCATTGCCAACGCCCTAGGGCGCAAATTTGTCCGCCTATCCCTAGGAGGCGTGCGGGACGAAGCGGAAATCCGCGGTCATCGCCGAACCTATATTGGAGCTTTGCCCGGCCGCATCCTCCAGACGATGAAACGGGCTGGCACAATCAACCCTTTGTTCATGTTAGATGAAATTGATAAGCTCGGCGCTGATTTTCGGGGCGACCCTGCGGCAGCGTTGCTCGAAGTATTAGACCCAGAACAGAATTATGCTTTTTCTGATCACTATCTAGAGCTGCCGTACGACTTATCGAAAGTGTTGTTTATTACCACGGCAAATTACACCGGCACGATACCGCCTGCCTTGTTAGACCGTATGGAAGTGATTGATTTTCCTGGTTATATCGAGGAGGAAAAACTTGAAATTGCGCAGCGGTTCTTGGTGCCCCGGCAATTAGAGGAAACGGGCTTGGAAGAGAGCCAAATCCGTTTTACGCCAAGCGCACTTGTCAAGATTATCCGAGAATACACCTATGAAGCCGGGGTGCGAAATTTGGAGCGCGAGATCGGACGGGTATGCCGAAAAATCGCCCGTGCGAAGGCGGAAGGTAAGCGCCATCCCACGTTGGTCACGCCGACTTTGGTGGAAAAGTACCTCGGTCCTCCCCAGTTCTACAATTTGGAAGCAGAACGGCGCAACGAGGTAGGTGTTGCCACTGCGGTAGCCTGGACAGAATACGGTGGAGAAATCATGCCGGTGGAAGTGCTCTTGATGGAGGGCAAGGGTGGCTTACAAATCACCGGTCAAATTGGAAATGTGATGCAAGAATCCGCTCAAGCAGCCCTATCGTATCTAAAATCGCGTGCAGAGGATTTTAACCTCAGGATGAGCATTTTCGAAAAAGTAGATATCCACATCCACATTCCAGAGGGTTCGGTTCCGAAGGATGGTCCAAGTGCGGGGATAACCATCTGCACGGCGCTTGTCTCCGCCTTTACAGGTCGAGAAGTCTTGAAAGATGTGGGTATGACCGGTGAGATTACCTTGCGAGGGCGAATATTACCCGTGGGCGGAATAAGGGAGAAAGTACTAGCTGCCCATCGGGCCGGATTAAAAACAGTCATCTTACCCAAAAGGAACATGAAAGATTTGATCGATGTCCCGAAGAAAGCGCGAGACGAATTAAAAATTATCCCCGTTGAGGAGATGGACCAAGTATTGCAAATTGCCTTATCAACCTCACCACCAAAACGAAAACATCTGCGGTTATTGAAAAGGCTAAGCGAAGAAGAGCAACAAGAAGAAGAAAAAGAGAGCACTCCCTCGACAAGGTCGTATCCAAACCCCAAAAGGCAGCAATCAACAACGCAGCCGGGAGTTTAGCTTTGTGTTCCGTAATCAAATAAAGTGGATTCTGATCCTCACCTTGAGTCTTTGGGCGTGTAAGGGAAATCTGAGCCCACAGCTTTCGCCAGTCACGCCTTCACCAGAAATAAAGGAGTCACCGACGCCCTTGCCATCTCCGATGGTTGGGTTAACCCCAACCTTGACTCCTACTCCACTGCCGCTGTTCAATTCAGAGGTAGCAGTCGTTTTTTTATCCGATGAAGATTTTCTTGCTGTGCATGCGAAACCTGACCCAACCTCTGAAGTGATTGTGCAACTTGAACCGAATCGGACCAATATTCCAGTCACGGGAAATTATCAGCGCCAGGGAGAGAACGATTGGATAGAAATTTCCGTGCCAGAAGGACAAACGGGGTGGGTGAATGCTCAGTACTTAACAACCAATTATGCTGCAGACCGGTTTTGCTCAAACCCTGAAATTCAGGGGTTATCCGTCAACATTGTCGAAGTCTTCCGCGCGAATGATGGAAAGAAGTTAGCTGAAATAGTCAGCCCGCTCCATGGTTTACGGGTACGCACTCATTGGTCAAACGCAGAAATCTTTTTAGGAAATTCCTTGGAGGTTCAAAATTTATTTGCCGATACAAGAACCTATACCTTTGGGGTTGAT
>CAKZNJ010000394.1 GCA_937129505.1 uncultured Anaerolineae bacterium
ACGCAAGATAAGCGTATCAAAAATATCAAAAGCAATGAGCTTTATTTGCGGTGTTGTGAGTAATTCAATCAGAGATTCATAAGGACGGGAAATGTATTGATCAAACCGCCATGAAGACCAGCTCGGATTGAGCTGATCCTTGATGATGGCGGGCTGCATTCCTTGACTGATCGAGCAAAGAGCCAATAAACGTTCTATAGTGTGGGCAAGAGTCCCATCGGTTTGTCCGGCTTCTTCCGGAAAATCCTCTAGAATAATCCCTGCGTTAAATAAAGGAGCCAGTGCGTCACCTCTAGCCCAGAACATAGACCCGGCAGGGTAATCAAAATATCCCCGGGGTAGATGGGAAATGCCTAAGCGCTGACTCCATTTCCTACCTTGAGACTCATTGGCTAGCCATGTATTTGCCCAATACGGTAATAGAGAGTAATTTTGCGGATAAACTATTCCGTACGGCTCATCCTTCCGCAAAAGGGTAAAAATCCTCCTTACTTGCCCCTCCTTTCCCAGCAAACATTCGCATAAATATTCTCTCCAACCCTTCGTCGCCCCTTGATTATAGAGGGATTTTTTACTATGTAAGTGAGCAATATAATCATGGCGGCTTAACTCATCTCCAAATGTGTAGAAGAGGGGAGCAAAATTTCTGCCACGATTTTCAACCTGTCTTATTTTTAAATTGCGCAGTTTAGGAAGTTGTGCATACATTTCTCCACATTTTTGTGCAATTTCGTTATCTGTGGTTGAAATATATAGATCATAAGGGAAAGGCATATTTTTCAGTAAATTGGCAAATTCTTTTACAACATCAGGGTAAAAAATGTGGAGGTGAATGGCAATACTTCCTCCTGGAACTTGCGCCGGCTCGACTTCGTCTAAGTTGACCAAGAAAGAACTCGAAAACATAAGTGGTAATGAATATTGTCTGCTTTTTCGCCAATTTTCGAAGTGAGGAAATCCCTTAAGCAAAAAACCGAATTGCTGGTATAGCCAGAATATCCATCGCCATCGGAATCTCGGTGGCAGTAAATTGAAGATACCCTTTCCAGCCTGATATATATTTTCCCGCAACTTCTTGGGGAGCAAGTTAGCTCGATGAAGCGATACTTTAGCAAGAGGAATAGGTAGTTTATATGGATGAGGACGACGCCCCTCTTTTTGACCATATCTCAGATAGTGAACAAAGGGATTAACCCCTGCTTGTTTTACGTCGGGATATAACTCGAGGTAATAAGTCGTATCAAACCAGGAACAAGGGTCGCGTCCTTCTCTCCAGCCATGTTCTATAAAGTGCCATAATGGATCGATATCAGCTCTACGAACATCAACATTCTTTAGCAGATAATAAGCGGAGTCAAAATAACCACTTTTGCGAATCAGCAAGTATTCACGCCATTTCATGATTATCAGCTTTGCTCGAATAAGCGGGAAATTGATTTATTCAGTCTTCGAAGAGGGCGGGTGTATCGCCAGCTGCGGCTCATAACATAATAAAGAATTTCTTCCTCATAATCGCTTAGTTGGGAACGCAACGTATCGACTTGCCTTGTTAATTCCTGAACAGTTGCATCTTTCATGGATACTTGGTTTCTAAGCTCCTGCAGTGTAGCTTCGTTCTCTCGCAGGAGTTCCGTCAATTGTAGGTTGATGGAGTTGATTACTGGAAATAGCATACTTGTCCGTCGAGCAGTCGTATTTTGATGATTCTCGATGATTTTACGATAAGCCTTTGCCCACCGATAAGCATTTTCCGAGAGAAAATATTTTTGCCGAATCAGCCTTTGAGCATTAATAGCCAATTCTTGTCTCATATTTCTATTCTCGATGAGAGTCTGCAACGACTCTTTCCATTCCTCCACTGAAGATGCAAGCAGCCCTTCTTTTTTATGTGTGATGATATCACAATAGGGTGGGATTGCACTATATATACCACAGACTCCCAGCGCACTGTATTCTAAAAATTTGAGCGGACTTTTACAACGGTTAAAGACGTTATCCACTAGAGGGGCAATGAAAAGATCCACTCGCTGAGTTTGGAAATACTCGGCGAAGTCCTGATAAGAGTAGGAATACCAAGGGTTCCAATTGACTTGAGTTAAGTCTCTCATCTCATCGGGTGGTTGTGTACCCCAAAAACTAATTTCTACTTTACGGTCATAACGATTAAGTATCTCTAATAAAGCCGGCACAATCATCTCGACATCGGGTTTGTGTGAATGTGTTCCCATATACCCGATAACTGTTTTCTCACCTGCTGAGCTTCTGTCGTCCGGTTGTTTTAAGTACCACAGATGGTCATCTAAATAATTCGGTAAGACTACTATATTCCGATTAAACGGGGATAGGAGCTTCTTCAGCTCTATAGTAGGTACGGTAATCACGTCTGCTTCTAAGACAGCTTGAAACATGGGCAACAAGGAGGGTGTGAAGGTGTGGGTTAGCCGATCATGATGTATCTCCGGAAGAAAAAAAAGGTAATCATCCAATTCGAAGACAACAGGTTTTTGTTCTATGCGCGCCTGTTCGATTACTTTACAATACTCTTGAAAATGGATTGGGAAATGACGTTGGATAACCACAATGTCCCCCAAAGATACATATTCTGGATGGATTTTACTACCTTCTACACCAGAAATCATTTGGATTCCTGCTTCCCTCAGTGGAGCAACAAGACGTAAATAACCCATAGGGTCTGCGCCATTTGCGTTAAGAAAGGATAAGGTGTAACAAACGGCTTTCAATATGAGTCTCCTTATACCCTTGAGCTTTTCCGAGGATCGCCTTTATTCGTTGTCGAAGCTGATAGCATTGATTGTGTTGATTTTTTCTCTTTATGAAAAATTGCTTTTTAACTACACAGCACCCTAGATCGATCAATTCTCGCACTTTCTACAATACTAGGGGTATATCGACAAAAAAACAGTTCTAATGATTCTATTAACTTATCCTTTGACTCTCCCCGGTTTATTCTCCTGGTAATACGGTTTCTTTGTTGGTTGCCAATTAAGTGGTTTCTGTTAAGATTATTCAACAGAGTAAAATATAAGAAAAATATCATCTTTCGATTAATACAAAAATATTGAACAATCACTCACTAAATGGAGTAAATTTATCGATTCTCTCTGGCGTTCAGGGTGATACACGCCGTTATCGCGCTTTTCATCTTTGCGAACAATTCAAACTGGTAAATCTTCTTTGTTCTCCAAGTCATCTAACAGATCGCAGTGTAAAAAAAGTTACCGAAAAGGCCGGGCTACTGATCCTCCAGCGGGTTGCCTTTGATGCTATCGCAGCTCAGATCATCGATTGCGCTCGCTCGCGCAACGCAATTATACTCTGTGATTTGGATGATTTGGTCTTCCTACGAGATAGTTTTCAGTGGATCGACTCGCCCGATTTCGCCGATCCAATACGCGCAAGACTTTACCAAGATAATCTAGAGCGTAACCGTCAGACAATTGAGCAGTGCGAGGGGATCATAGTCTCAACGGATTACCTAGCCGAGCAAGTGAAATCGTTTGGTAAACCGGTGTGGGTACATCGGAATGCCTTCAGCTTGGAAATGTTTGCGTGTGCCCAAGAGGCTCTCAGCAGCCGATCGTCAAGTGCCAACAACGTGATCGTCGGATATGCCAGCGGTACCCCCACTCACGACCGAGATTTTCAACTTATCCAACCAACCCTCAAAAAAATGCTCGAAGATTATCCTGATCTTCATCTTCACTTGATCGGCCATGTTAGTAAAAAGCTAAATTGGGGGAAAGCTTTGCCGCAAGTGCAATACCTGCCCTTTGTCCCTTGGCGTATCCTTCCTCACTTCCTAGCGCAGTTCTCAATAAACCTTGCTCCTTTACGCTTAGACAATCCTTTTTCACAATCAAAGAGTGAAATCAAGTATGTGGAAGCCGCTCTGCTTAAGGTACCCACCATTGCCAGCCCTACGGCAGCCTTTCGATATGCTATCCGCCATGGGGAGAACGGCTTTTTGGCAACTTCAGTAGAGGAATGGCAAGATTGTCTACGAGAGTTGATTGAGAATCCCGGTTTGCGTACCGGGATAGGGGAAGTCGCATATCAAGATGTATTGGAGCGTTATTCCCCCTGGGTAAGGACGGATGAGGCTATTCGTCTCCTAAACTCCGTCATCCAGACCTTACGTCCTGGTTGGGAATTGCTGCCTGAAGTTACGATGTCACCGATTACAAATCCAATGGAATACCAGCCTCTTTGGATAAGTGAAAACATAGAAAAACATCCCACTTTGGTTGAACGAGGCGTTTACACAGTGCGAACGCG
>CAKZNJ010000395.1 GCA_937129505.1 uncultured Anaerolineae bacterium
GATCGTGGCGGCGCTGCTGGCAAGGGCAGCCATAACCCGTGCCCGACGTTGGCTTTCATCATATAGGCGAGCGTTTAAGACCGCGATGCCCGCTTGATCGGCGATGGACTGAACGAGGCTCAAGTGCTCCGGCTGAAAGAAGCCGGGGGTGGGATGGACGAGAGTCATCACACCCACCAATTCCTCGCGGGCCATCAACGGCGCGCTGACCGCCGACTTCGGCCCCCGCCGCTCCGGGGCATCGTCGGGCCGAAAGAGCCAGCGCTCATCGCGACTCGTATCTGAAATGAGAACCGCTTGGCGGTGTTGAGCAACCCACCCAGCTAGCCCTTGTTCATACGTGATGCGCAGTTGCTGAGTTGTTTGATCATGGACGACATCACCCGTGATAATTGCCGAGTCAACGGGTTTTCCATAGCTATCCAAGACGATAATGCTGCCACTAATTGCGCCGACACTTTGCATGGAAAGAAATAACACTCGCCGCAGAACCATGTGCAGGTCGAGGGCGCTGGTCAGCTCGCGACTGATATTGTAGAGAAGCTCCAGGGTCGCTTCTGTTGTCGGCTTAACTTCGTTGGTCTGCACCATCTTAGCTGAATTCCTTGAGGAAAACCCTATCTGGTTGCCGTTTTCTTTCCATCGCACTTATATATATTTTACACCGCTAGCAGTGTTGAACAAAACGACCTTCTCTTCTGGGCTTACCATTTGGTTCGCAACCATTGTCTTTAGGGCGGCGAGGGTTGCGGCGCCTTCAGGTGCGGCAAAGATCCCTTCCAGTTGGGCAAGTTCCTGTTGGGCTAGCTGGATTTGCTCGTCATCCGCAGTTAGGGCAGCGCCTCCGCTTTGGCGCAAGATGGACAGGATCAAACGATCGGCGAACGGTTTTGGCACGCACAAGCCGCTTGCCAAGGTGTGGGCGTTCTGCCATGGCTGAGTACGCGCGGCACCTTCCTGAAAGGCTTGGACAATTGGAGCGCATCCACTGGCTTGGACACTGATCATGCGCGGCCGTTTTCCGTCAATCCAGCCGAGTTGCTCTAGCTCGTCAAAAGCTTTCCACATTCCCACCAAGCCAGTTCCCCCTCCCGTCGGGTAAAGGATTACATCGGGTAGGTGATAGTCAAATTGTTCTGCTAGCTCAAGTCCCATCGTCTTTTTGCCTTCAACTCGGTAAGGTTCTTTGAAAGTTGAGAGATCGAACCAGCTTTGCGACGTGCCTTCGTAAAGCTGTGCATCTTGACCTGCTTGGTGGGCAGCGTCAGAGATGAGGCCATCTACTAGGTGCAAATCTGCGCCGCTGAGTTGGACCTCAAGACGGTTTGCAAGTGGAGCGTTGCGCGGCATGTAGATATGAGCGTGGCAGGTCTCATTTTTACCCTTTAAGATGGAGCCTGCTCGCGCTGCATAAGCTGCTAATGCACCACCAGCGTTGCCCGCTGTGGCTAAACGGAAATGGCGTACACCAAGTTCTAGGTGACGGCTCAGAGAGACCGCCATTCCTCGCGCTTTAAAACACGCTGTGGGGTTTTGAGCTTCGTCTTTCAGGTAAAGATTTATTAAGCCCAATTTTTCTCCCACCCTTGGCAGTGGCAAGAGAGGGGTATCCCCTTCTCCGAGGCTGATACGCCATTGCTTCTCTCGAAGAGGTAACAATTCCTCCCAGCGCCAAATCCCTCTTTCCCGTTTGCGCACCATCTCAGGGGTCAGCGACTGAGCGATGCTCTTTAGGTCATAACAGGCTAAGATCGGTGACTCACAGGAATGGCAATAGGTTTGGACTGCTTCGGCAGAGAAGGTTTGGGAGCAGAAGGGGCAGATTAACTCAATCATGAAACCCATGAGATTTTCTCCTTGGGAGGTTTGAGAGCACAATTCCGCATGCAGTATAGCATATTTGATGCCAGGTGGAGTTTTCAAATCTGTAGACTGAAAATGAGCCCCCCTCTTCATCCAACAGGCGCCCCAGGCGGGAGTCGAACCCACAACCTCGGCCTTAGGAGAGCCTCGCTCTGTCCTTTGAGCTACTGGGGCAGCGCTTTGATTATAGCATAACTGCTTCTTTCAACCTTAAGCCTCTTTAATGTCATCTCTCTTGAAAATATGGTATAGTTTTGAAAACTCAAAAACGATAGGCGCATCTTGCTTTGACAAGCGCCTACCGATCTTGACCAGTTGCCCTGTTAATCCTACAGTGAAAAAGGCATCTGGCGCTGAAAAGGAGAGAGAATACTATGACTTGGAATAGGTCTCGAAGATTCGCTGCTGGGGTGTGGAGCGGTTTAGCCATTTTGCTGGCTATCTCACTCTTGGCTGTCAACCTACCGATGCCAGCCCAGGCGGCCGCTTGCGCCCTAAAATATACTGTGCAATCGGGCGATACATTATATGGCATTGCTGCCAAATATCAAGTCAAATTTGAAGAATTGGTTGAGGCAAACAAATTGAAGGCCCCCTATTTGCTCTACGTAGGGCAGGTCTTATGCATTCCGAAAGGCGCCATAATCCCCACCGGCACCCCAGCGCCAACTCCAGCGCCAGGAACGCCTGCCGCTACGAACCTTCCCTCAATCAGCGGTTTTCATCTGGGCTCGGTGGCTTGGATTGCCCTGACCAATTTTCCCAAGGAGCGCTTTGTTTACATCAAGGCTTATCTTGGCAGCAAGTATTATTGGCAATACACCAATCATCAGATTGCCATCATCCAGACCGATAAGAAGGGTCAGTTCGGGGCGTATTTCCACATGCCACCTGAGCTGGCTAGGGAGCGGGTGATCACGGTGTGCGCAAAGGATGCTTTGAATGATGATGTGCTTGCTTGTCAAGCGATCGTCAATTCAGACTACTATCTCGAATTGCGCAGTCGTTGAGGGTTATGAATTTCGCCAAAACACGCCCTGTCCTTTGCAGGGTGTGTTTTGCTTAAAGCGGTCACCTTATGTCTGACCCGCCCAAGTCCGCTACCTTTCTTTTTTATGGTGAGCTGAATGACTTTTTGTCCCGGCCGCAACGAGGGCACGCCATCCAGTGCCGTTTTCGCGGTCGACAGACTGTGAAGCACCTGATCGAGTCGTTGGGCGTCCCTCACCCCGAAGTGGGAAGCCTGAGAGTGGGCGATAGAGTGCTTACATTGGATGCGCTTGTTGAAAATGGCGATTTTGTCCAAGTTTACCCGCCCTCCTTACCCCTGCCTTTACCGCCTTCTTCTACGGGCGGGGAAGAGGAGCCCATCCGCTTTGTGTTGGATAACCATTTAGGCCGCTTGGCTTCTTATCTGCGCCTTTTCGGTTTTGATGCCCTCTATCGCAATGATATTCAGGATAATGAGCTGGCAAAGGTTTCTTCAGAAGAAGGGCGAGTGCTTTTGACGCGGGATCACCGTTTGTTGATGCGTTCCTGTGTTCAGACAGGCTATTGGTTGCGCAGCAAACTTCCCCGCCTACAATTGCTAGAGGTTCTACAGCGTTGGAACCTAGCACCCTTGGCGCGGCCTTTCCGACGTTGCCTGCGCTGCAATGGCTTGTTGAAAGAAGTGCCGAAAGAGCAAATCCTCTCCAAATTGCAGCCATTGACACGCCTGTATTTTGATGAGTTTCGTCTTTGCTCCGATTGCGGGCAGATCTACTGGCGTGGCTCTCATTATGAACGAATGCAAGTCTGGATGGCGAGAGTGATCCAAGCCACTACCCAGAGCACATGATATACTTTGGTCAGGTCTTATCGAAGGAGTAAGGTGTGCCGCGTTATTTCACGCTGGAAGAAGCCAACCAAGTTGTTCTTCAAATTCGACCTTTGTTGAGTAAAATCCTTGAAATTCGGCAGACAATTCTCGAGAAACGTCCCGATCTGCTTCCTTTCTTGCAGAAAGTGAGAGGCAACGGTGGTAGCCGCCAAGCCAGCGAACTGGTGAATGAGTTTCGCCGCATCGAAGAGTTGGTAGCGCAGATTCAGGAAAGTGGCGCAATTGTCAAGGACATCAATCGGGGGCTGATTGACTTTCCCCATTGGCGAGAAGGGCGAGAAGTCTATTTGTGTTGGCAATTCGGTGAAGATCAGATCCGTTACTGGCATGAGATTGATGCTGGTTTTGCCGGGCGCCAGCCCCTATGAGAAAAATAGCCTATCAGACGAGTCACCTCGCTGCTCAAACGACTAGGGAACGAGCAACCTTCCGTTTGGGAGCAACCTTTGCTGCTTTACGCCATCCCAATTATCGTTTGTGGTTCCTGGGACAACTGATCTCATTGGTCGGGACGTGGATGCAGACCACGGCGCAGGGCTTTTTTATCTATGAATTGACCGGATCACCGGTATATTTGGGGGTGGTGGGCTTCGCGGCTGGTGTACCTACTTGGTTGTTCACGTTGTATGGCGGCGTGGTCGCCGATCGGATGGCGCGGCGCACCTTGCTGATGCTTACCCAAAGTTTCATGATGCTATTGGCTGGCATCCTTGCTCTCTTGACATTCAGCGGCGCCGTGCAAGCATGGCATATTGTCCTTTTGGCATTTTTATTAGGCACGGCGAATGCCTTTGATGCGCCGGCAAGACTGGCTTTTGTCTTGGAGCTGGTGCCTAGAGAAGACCTGACCAATGCTGTGGCGCTCAACTCGACGATGTTTAACGCCGCCACTGCTGTTGGACCGGCTGTAGCAGGTATGGCTTATGCGGCTTTCGGTCCTGGTTGGTGTTTTACGATCAATGCGCTCTCCTTTATTGCGGTGATTTTGGCGCTCTGGCGGATGCAATTACAAACCGTGCCCAAGCTCTCTTCTCATCGACGGGCTTTGGACGACATTCGTCAAGGCTTCAGTTTCGTCCGCTCCGACTTGATTGTGCGCACCTTGGTCTTGTATCTCGCTGCGGTCAGCTTCTTGGGGATGGGCTTTGTGACCTTGATGCCTGCCTGGGCTGTCAAGGTTTTGGGGGGAGGAGCAACCACAAATGGCTGGTTGCAATCGGCGCGCGGGGTTGGGGCTTTGGTTGGGGCGTTGCTCACCGCTACGTTAGCGCAGCGCGCCATTCGGGGTAAATTGATCGCCATTGGCACCTTTGCTTTCCCGCTTGCGCTCTTCGGCTTCGCTTTTATCCGCTGGTTACCCCTTTCGCTTGCGGCGTTAGTCGTCATCGGTTTGAGCTTGATGATTTACATGAATAATTCCAATTCGGTAGTGCAAACGCAGACCCCTGACGAACTACGTGGGCGTGTCTTAAGCATTTATTCGTTATCTTTTTTTGGGTTGATGCCAGTGGGTTCTTTGGTTGCCGGCTGGCTGGCAGCCCATCTGGGCGAAGCACCGACAGTGCAGATTGCCGCCTTGTTGCTGGCAACGTGTTCGGTGATGGTCTGGTTGAAAGCGCCCCAAGTGCGCCGGGTAGCCTAGGCAGTGGCTGAGGAAACCTATCCCCCTTTTTGCGCGCTTCGATTGTGTTCGCTGCGTGATTCAATTTTCCGCTACACCCACTTGGTTGCGGCCACTCTGTTTGGCATGATACAAAGCTTGATCGGTGCGTTCGATCAGGTTCTTTAGTGTATCCTCGCCTTTCAGCTCTGCCAATCCGAGGCAAATCGTTGTGTGGATCATCTCATCGTTATGGGAGAAACGCAAGCTCTCGATGCGGTTGCGCAGGCGCTCGGCGACCGGCAGGGCTTCTTTGAGGGTTGTCTCCGGTAAGAGGACAATGAATTCATCACCGCCGTAGCGAGCCACAATATCCACCTGGCGTAGCTCTGCCCTTAAGTTTGCGCTCACTGAACCTAAAATTTTATCCCCCATCAGGTGCCCATAGGTGTCGTTTATTTCCTTGAAACGGTCGATGTCGATGAGGATCATTGAGAGAGGGCGGTGGAAGCGATGGGCGCGTAACAGTTCATGATCGGCCAGATCAGTAAAGCCGCGCCGATTGTACAGGCCGGTCAGGGGGTCGGTAATGGCTTGTTGTGGAACGGCGGCATGGAGTTGGGCGTTGCGCAAGGCTGTGGTGGCCGTGGCGGCAAAGCTGACCAACAATTGAAGGTCGAAATTGGTAAAAGCTGCTTTGAGACTTGAACCAAGGGCAAGGGCACCGTATACGCGCTCTTCAGTCAGCAGAGGGGCAACAATCAACGAGGAAATGTGGGGCATATTTGGGAAATCTGCTTCTACGCCAATCGAGTTATCCAAGTGGGTGTCCTCGATTAAAAAGGGGCGGCGCTGACGCACCGCTCGCGCCGAGTAACTTTCCACAGCTGTGGGTTTGAAAGTGCGAATGCGTGATTCCTCGCCTACTTGGGCAGCTCGCACTTGTAACTCTCCCGTCTCCGGCACTACCAAATGCAGCAAACCAGTCTCTGTAGCAGGGATGGCGCTGATGGCCGCATCTAAAATTTGACCCAGCAGGGCATCCAGCTCCAGCGTGGAGAGCAAGGCAGTGGTGGCTTTTTGCAAAGCGTCCAGTTCTTTTGCCCGATCCTGAGCCACTTCTAACGCATATTCTTTGGAGATGGCTAAGGCGATTTGGTTGGCGGCTTGCTCCCCAAAGGCGAGTTCCAGGGAGCTAAAAGCGTGGCGGATGCGGTAGGAAATCAAAATGACCCCCAGTTTCTTTTCATTGGCGATCAAGGGCAGCGCCAACATGCTCTGACTCTCCATCCGTTCGACTAAGCGGGGATTGATCCACGGCGAGATCGAAGGTTCGGCAATCGGAATCACCCGCGAACTGCTCAACAGCGCACTTCCCAGCACCCTTATGGCTGGATCCAGAATCGGGTTGTTAATCCATTCCGCTTGATACCCGTAAGCGTGGTGGATGATAGGGTATTTTTGCTGTTCATCCCATAAGGCGAAAAGACAAGTGTCGGCGGAGAAAAGCTGGCAAATTTGTCCGCTAATCGCAGTTAGCATTGGTGTGAAACCGCGCGCCTGAAGTGCCTCGCGGGTGATTTGGTTGAGCAACGCCAGCGATTGTTCCCGTTGCGCCAATTCCCGTTGCCGCTGTTCCGCTTCAACTTGGCGGAGATGTCGCTCTTTATCATGCAAGACATTTTGTAGCGAAATGGAGACCAAATTTGCAACTGCATAGACAATGCTGAGTTCCTCGGCGGTGAGGGGACTGCTGCGCTTGCTTTCAACCACGATATGTCCGAACTGAGCCATTGCATTGCGCAAAGGTGCTCGCACGCGCAAAACGTCTGTTGTCGCATGAGGAGTACTAGGCAGGGATGGTTTTGGGGAGATCCGTTGGGGTTCTGCCCGAATGCTGGGAGTCGGTTTTGCTTCTTTGGATGGAAGCTCTGGACGCTTGAACATACGCTGCCTGCTGAGGGGTGATTCTTGGAGGATGATGGTCACAGCGTCGTACCCCAGATCTTTCTCTAGCGTCTGAATTACTGCTTGGCAAATCTGTTCTTCATCTCTCAGGGTTGCTAGGCTAGAGCTTAAGTCGACCAATGCTTTCTGTTGGTGTATATGCCTCTCACTTTGGCGTAATTGTTCTTCCAGCCGCCGATTTAAAGCAATGTATTGACGGTAAACGAATTCGATAACGATAAAGGCGACAATACTCCCCACCGACCAATGGATAAGATGACGCCAAATTAAGCGGTCAGACAAATACTGGAGAAACAAACTAGCCCCAAGGATGAAGATGACACTCGCTTGGGTCAGGTATTTTAGTCGCAGCCACTTCCTGTGGCTTTCGAGATCCATCAATTACCCCCTTTCTTTACGGTCGTCGTTCTCCTCGAGCGGGGCGAATCCTCTGCCAAGAATTTCTTGCGCAGGGATCACCATCACAAAGGCTTTTTGATCTACTTTGCGGACAGAAGATTTTAGTTGATTGATTTCGGTGACGGTCAGAGCACAAAGTAAAATGCGATGTTCCTTGCCCGTGTACATTCCGGTGCCCGCCATAGCCGTGACACCGCGATGCATATCCTTAAGGATAATTTCCGCAATTGCGTCAGCTTGGTCGGTGATGATCAGCGCAACCAGTTGTTTGCGGCGCCTTGACTGGCGGAACCAAGGTTTATTGGCTTCGGCAGCCAAGCGCGAGAGCGGAACGCCGCGCGCTTCTTCCAGATAGCGGGGCAATACTTCGCCCGTTGCTTGTTGTAAGGAAGCGGTGGCTAGGCTAATGGCGACCATCAGCAAGTAGAAACACACGCCGCTTGTCAACACTACAATGCCGGGGATGCTGCCGATAGCTGCTCGCTCCATCAGTTCATCCCAATGCTGAATCATGGTTGGATACATCGTCAATTTAGCCAACCACGATAGTCCGAGAATCAAATAAATCCACAGGTAGTTACGGCGCAAGCGCCGCCCGAGCGCTTCCCAAAGAGAAATCGGGAAATCGGGATGGAGCAGATTCTCGGCTAGGCTTTCTGCCCAATCCGGCGCGGGATGGAAGGGCGGCACGAGCATGGCGGCGTAGAAATCGGTCTCCATGAGGCGAACCCGGTAAGACCATAACTCGTAATAGCGGTAACGGCGAGCTTCGATGTAGAGGAAGAGCGTGATCAAAAAGGTGTTGAGAATGATGACGCCATGAAAGCCGTTGGGGTCAAAAGCTAACGCGATGGCTGCGCCAGTGGTAATCACCGCCCAGTTTGTGGTGGTATCCAACCGCTGCCGCCAGACATTGGCGCGTTGAATCTCAGCGCGAAAGAAATGCACCATGGCGGTGGTGAACTCGCTGGCTTTTAAGCGGTAACCGCGATAGGTCCACACCGCTTCGGAGGTAGAGCTGGACTCATTTGGCGGAGCGGCCGATTGGAAGGGCGGGTTGAGATTGGGATTCTCCTCGGCAGACATCATCTTAGATAAAGATGATTTTACACCCAAGTTGGCTCACGGTATACCCCAAAGACGCTTTTCATCACTGCGGTAATCTCACCGAGGGTAGCGTAGGCGCGGACGGCATCCAGAATATATGGCATGGTATTTTCAGTTCCTTGACAGGCCAAGCGCAAGCGATCGAGAGCTTGCCCGACTTGCCCGTTATCCCGCTCTATTCGCAGCTTCTGCAAGCGCTCGATCTGGCGGGTGTAACCCAGCGGATCCATTTCTAAAATCGGAATGGTGATCGGCTTCTCATCTTGATACGCGTTGACACCGACAATTTTGCGCTCACCGCGGTCGATTTCCTGTTGATAGCGATAGGCCGCATCGGCGATTTCACTCTGGAAGAAGCCTTTTTCAATGGCGGGGAGCACGCCGCCTAAGGCATCTATGCGCCGAAAATAGTCGTATGCTTGAGCTTCCAGACGATTGGTCTGGGCTTCGACAAAGAAGGAGCCGCCCAAGGGATCGACCGTGTTAGCCACGCCAGATTCCTCAGCGATGATTTGTTGGGTGCGTAGCGCAATGGTGACCGCCTGTTCGGAGGGCAAGGCAAGGGCTTCGTCCATGCTGTTGGTATGTAAAGATTGGGTGCCCCCTAAAACAGCGGCTAAGGCTTGAAGAGCAACCCGCACGATGTTGTTCTCCGGCTGCTGGGCGGTGAGGGAAACACCGGCGGTCTGGGTGTGGAAACGCATCAACCAAGAGCGGGGGTTTATCGCTTTGAAAGTATGGCGCATCTCGCGCGCCCAGATGCGCCGCGCAGCGCGGTATTTACAAATCTCCTCAAAAAAATCGTTATGGGCATTGAAAAAAAAGGACAGCCGCGGCGCAAACTCATCGATGTTCAAGCCTCGCTTGAGTGCCCACCGTACATATTCCATACCGTCTACCAGCGTAAACGCCAACTCTTGAGCTGCTGTCGCTCCTGCTTCGCGAATGTGGTATCCGGAGATGCTGATCGTGTTCCATTGGGGCAGGGCTTGTGTCCCATATTCGATGGTATCCACAACCAAGCGCATTGAGGGCTCGGGCGGAAAGATGTATTCCTTCTGGGCAATGTATTCTTTGAGGATGTCGTTTTGGATGGTGCCGCGCAACTGCTCAGGGCGAACACCCTGTTTCTCGGCTGTGGCGATGTACATCGCCCAGATCACTGCGGCAGGGGAATTGATCGTCATACTACTGGAGACTTTATCCAGAGGGATATCCTCCAACAGGATTTCCATATCTTTAAGAGAAGAAACCGCCACGCCGCACTTGCCGAATTCGCCTTCCGCTTCGGGTGCATCGGTATCATATCCCATCAGGGTGGGGAGATCAAAGGCAATCGAAAGGCCGGTTTGACCTTGTTCCAAGAGATACTTGAAACGAGTATTGGTTTCTTCAGCGGTGCCGAAGCCGGCAAACATGCGCATCGTCCACAGGCGGCCGCGATGCATCGTGGGGTGAATGCCGCGGGTATAGGGGTATTCGCCGGGCAAGCCTAAGTCGCGAAGATAATCAAGTTCTTCGACCTCTAGAGGGGTGTAGAGCCGTTCGATGGTTTCGGAGGACGTGGTGATAAAGCGTGAGCGGCGTTCTGGTAAACGTTGCAGGCTTTCTGATAAGGTGTCCGCTTGCCAGTTCTGAAGCGCTTGGCGCAGCTCGGTTAATTTCTCCCGATCGTACATCCCAACCTCCTTTGGCGTGGATCAGAGGGATTGAAGTTCAATGGTAAGAGGATTATAGCATGAGCCGATTTATCGAGGCGGGTCTTCTTCTTGGCTTTGGGGTTTTGGGTTGCGGGCGAGCGGCCTGTACTCCTCAGAGTCTAGTGGGATAGCGGACGTACTCAGCCGCTGTCATCAGAATGACTCCATCCCTGTCAAGTCGGACATAGTGACCCCTTATGTCATTTCCAACGCCATGACACCGCATGTCATGTCGAACGGAGTGAGTGAGACATCTTAAGTAAAGAATTCTCAGTCGCTACCGCTCCTTCGAAATGACACGGGGTGGAGGTCGCTGGCAGTGGTTCGGTATGAC
>CAKZNJ010000396.1 GCA_937129505.1 uncultured Anaerolineae bacterium
CACCCAATTTGGGGTTGAGCCAGATTTTGTCGAAAGTCGCGCGGGTCGAACAAGGGTGCGGGTGGGTAAGATTGCTGCTTTGGCAGATGATTTGGCGCTCGCGCTTTCTGCCCGAAGCGTCCGTATTCAGGCGCCGGTCCCTGGCAAGGGATATATCGGCATCGAAGTTCCCAACGATCAACCAGCGCTGGTGCATCTCAGAGATGTGATCGAGAGTGAAGCCTTTCAAAGGCTAAGGTCTCCCTTACGCTTTGGATTGGGGCAGGATGTGAGCGGTCACGCAGTTGCCATTGATCTGGCTGCCATGCCCCACCTCCTCATAGCTGGCACGACCGGTTCGGGAAAATCTGTCTGTGTCAATGCGCTGATCACCTGTTTGCTGCTTTTTAACACCCCTCAGCAGTTGCGTTTGATTATGGTGGATCCAAAGCGAGTGGAGTTGTCCAATTACAACGGCGTTCCCCATTTGTTGACCCCTGTAGTAGTGGAACTAGAGCGGGTCAGCAGCGTTCTGCAATGGGTGACGCGGGAAATGGAAGGGCGCTATCAAAAGTTGGCAAATGCCGGTTGCCGCAATATCGCCGAATACAACAACAAGGCAACCCAACGCGGCGAGCGCCCTCTGCATTACCTCGTGGTATTGATTGATGAGCTAGCTGATTTGATGATGCTTGCGCCGGAAGAGACCGAACGGTCCTTGACTCGTTTGGCTCAACTGGCGCGGGCTACCGGCATTCATTTGGTCATTGCTACCCAGCGCCCCTCGGTGGATGTGGTTACCGGCATTATCAAAGCCAATTTCCCGGCGCGAATCGCCTTTGCGGTTGCTTCGGGGGTGGATAGCCGGGTGATCCTCGATCAACCGGGCGCCGAGCGCCTGCTCGGACGGGGGGATATGCTCTTCCAAGCGCCAGATGCCGCAGCGCCAATTCGCCTACAAGGGGCTTTTGTCTCCGATGCTGAGATTAACCGGCTGGTCGAATTTTGGCAGAGCCAGAACAGCGCAGGCAGCTTGCCGACACAAGCAGAGGCACCTTCTAGTCTGACAATGGGAGTACCTTTGAAGCAAATTCCACTGTGGGATGATCTGATGGAGACGGAGGAGCAGGATCCGCTTTTCAACGAAGCGGTGGACATCGCTAGGCGTCAAGGACGGGCTTCAATTTCCATGTTACAAAGGCGCTTGCGCATTGGTTATACCCGGGCGGCGCGATTGATTGAGACGATGGAAGAAAAAGGGATTGTCGGTCCTCCCATGCCTGGGACGGGGACGAGGGAGGTCTTGGACTACGGCGAGGCGGCTCCACCGGCGAGCGAAGAATAGATGCGCATTGAAGTGGAGGGGTACAAAGAAAGGAACCCGCCGAGAAATCAAAATTGCAAACGGTGGGAGCGATCTCTCTAAGCCGAAGGTTGGGGCGTTAGCTCACGCAGCTTGCGTAAGAGATTATTGCGGATTTCCTGCACGTCGGGGGATGCCATTTGGGACAAGCGATCTAATGCCGCCAAATACTGAGTGCGAGCGGCTTTGGGATTGCCGATGATTTGATAAAGGTCGCCCAATCCAAGATGGACTTGTAAGGCTTGCTGATGGACATGCTCCACGCTGGGTAAGAGGGCTAAGGCGTGTTCGTAGTGTTTTTGAGCTTGTTCGTACAGGGATCCTGCCATTGCCTTTTGGGCGGCTAAAATCAGGTAATGAAGCGCTTTATCAGGCTGATTGCTCCATGAAAAATGGCGCGCCAGAAGTTCGATGACCTCGTTCAACCTGCCGCTGTATTGACTCTCGATTGCTGCGCCGACCAAAGCGTGCAGACGGCTGCGTTCTCGTTTAAGCAAAGTGTTGTAAACGGCCTCAGAGATCATCATGTGGCGAAAGGCGTATTCTCCTTGGGGATGGTTGGGGGTTGCCACAATGAATTCCCGCTCAATCAATTCCTGCAGAGTCTTCTGCAAATCCTGATCTTGGACGGGTAGGATCGCTTCAAGCAAATCGCGGCTGAAATGATGACCGATGATTGAGGCACACTGCAGCAAAGAACGCTGAAAGGCTGTCAGTTGATCGAAGCGGGCTTGGATCAAGCCCTGTAATGTAATGGGAACACCCAGAGATTCACCCTCAATCGAGCGGTGAGGTCTGAGACCATTGTGGCTGTGTTCTAACGCCCCAGCATCAATTAACATGCGTAAAATCTCCTCAAGGTAGAGAGGGATGCCGGCGGCATGGTCTAAAATGCTCTCTATCAGTCTAGGAGGGAACTGCTTGAGATCAACCAGGCTAGCGAGCATGGCATAGCTCTCTTCTGCTGATAAACTAGTCAGCTCAATGCGCTCGGCAAGATGGGAGGGTGCAGAGGCGATAGCTTCAAAGAATTTTTGCAGCGGGGGTAGATTTTCGGTGCGTGTCGCGGCGAGAATCAGGAGAGGTGTCTGGCTGAGGTCGGGCAAGATAGATTGCAGGATGCTGAGTGAGACCTCATCTGCCCATTGCAAATCTTCGAGAATCCAGATGCGCGCTTGATTCGGATGGCAGGGGTAAAGGATAGCGCGGATGGCGGCGATGATGTGATGGCGCATTTGGTGGGCTTCCAGATTTTGCAGCAGAAGCAGGAAATTGGGGTCGGAGGTTGGTAGCGAGAACAGGTACTCCAAGTACGGCATCAGCTCGGAAGCCCGTTCTGGGGAGCAACTCTGCAAGCTCAGTCGTAGTTGGTGGCTGATTTCGGAGGGAGAACTCTTGGCGGAGATTCCAAGCTGGTGGCGCAGCAGATCGGTAAAAATCCAATAGGGCACAGAACGGCGATAGGTCAGGCTGTAGCCTTCAAGGTAGGGCAATCCCTGTTGCGTCAAACGAGTTTTAAATTCCTGTAAGAGACGGCTTTTGCCAATGCCCGCTTCGCCGCAGATAAGGATTAGCTTCCCCTGCCAGGCGCTGTGAATTTCTTGGGCGGCTTGCATCAGCAGGGCAAGTTCTTTTTCCCGCCCAATCAGCGGAGCATGTAAACCTTCGCTCGCCCGCATCATCTCCGGCAACGATTTCATGCCGATCAAGCGATAACAGGCGATGGGATGGTCAAACCCCTTCAGCGCTGCATCGGGAAGGCGTTCGAAATCGAAAATCGCTTTGGTCTGGTAGACGATTTCGGCGCTGGTGTAAATACTGCCCGGTTCGGCAAGCTCTTCCAAGCGGTAAGCAAGGTTGACCGTTTCACCAATGGCGGTGTAATCCATGACGATATTCGATCCAATTTCACCTACGATGACCGGACCGCAATGCAGACCGATGCGCAGGTTGAGATCAAGATTTAGGTTCTGTTGCACATGCTGACGCCACAACAGGAAGTTCGCTTGCATGTCTAGCGCAGCTCGCACCGCACGCTCGGCGTTGTTCTCATAGCTGACCGGTGCCCCAAAAAGAGCCATGATGCCGTCGCCGGTCATTTTGTCAATCACGCCCTCGTATTTATAGACCTCGCGGCTCAGCAGATCGGTGTATTGTTGTACCAGCTCGTAGAGGGCTTCGCTATCTAGACGGCTGGCAGCAACCGTATAGCCTACCAAGTCGGCGAATAGGACGGTAACATGGCGGATTTGACTGCGTTGACGGGCTTCCAGAACCAGCGGGAGATCGGTAAGGCGTGCCCCGCAGTAGCCACAGAAGCGCATATCTTCGGGTAATTCGGCTTGACAATGTTTGCAAATCTGCGCCATCGTCTTTATCTTACTATGAAAAAAGGCAAATAGACTTGACACTTTTGTTGGGCGTTCGTATAATTCGGTTTTGCCCTCAGCGCATTGCGAGGGTGAAGAAAACTTTATACCCAACTTCCTCATCATCCGGCGGAAGGCGCATAAACGCTCGGATCGCAGGGTAGATGGAGAAGTGAAGATTGGAGAGTACGATGAAATACGCAATTGTCGAAGATGGCGGGAAGCAGTATAAAGCCGTGGTCGGCAGCACGATCGAGGTGGATTACTTCCCCGCCGAAGCTGGTGAACAAGTTGATTTGGAGCGGGTTTTGCTGGTCGCTGAAGACGACTCGGTTGTGGTGGGCAAACCGGTTGTGGAAGGTGCCAGGGTGCAAGCTACGGTAGAAGCGCAAATCAAGGGCAAAAAGGTGGTCGTCTTCAAGTACAAGCCCAAAAAGCGCTATCGGGTCAAAGCTGGGCATCGCCAACGCTATACCCGCCTGCGCATTGATGAGATTGTAAAAGGATAGGAAGGTACGTATGGCACACAAGAAAGGTGGCGGCTCGAGCCGCAATGGACGAGATAGTCATTCCCAACGATTGGGTGTAAAAGTGTTTGGCGGACAATATGTCCTTGCCGGCAACATCCTCGTGCGCCAGCGTGGTACGCACATCAAGCCGGGTAAAAATGTGGGGGTCGGCAAAGATGATACCCTCTTTGCCACTGCGGCCGGCGTGGTGCTTTATGAGACAATCCGGGGCAACCGCAAACGCGTCAGCGTCATTCCGGCGGAGCAAAGCGCCTGAGATTTGAGCGGAATGAAGGATTAAGGTTATGAAAAAAGATATTCATCCTACTTATTACCCGGAGGCTCAGGTGATTTGCGCCTGTGGCAACACCTGGACGACCGGTTCGACAAAAAAGGTGATTCACACCGACCTATGCTCCAAGTGTCATCCTTTTTACACCGGTGAGCAGCGCATTGTTGACACCGAAGGGCAGGTAGATCGCTTCTACCGCAAGCTTGAGATTCGCAAGCAATATCAAGCTGAAAAAGAGGCGCGCGAAGCTGCGCGCACTTCACCGTTACGCCCCATTGCCGAATTGGAACTCGGTCCGCGCGCAACGGAAGCCCTTGCCAAAGCGGGTATCACCAATGTAGGCCAAGCCTTAGAGCGTTTAGCACAAGGAGAACAAGCCCTTTTGGCGATCGA
>CAKZNJ010000397.1 GCA_937129505.1 uncultured Anaerolineae bacterium
GATAAAGCCTTGCACTGTCCAGATGGTGCGAATCAGGAAGTTGGCGCCTTCGATATTACCACTCGGTGCAGCCAGTTTTTGGTAACCATGCAAGAGCATCCGTAGCGTCCCCAAATTTCCCAGCACGGCCATGCCCAAGGCGGCAGAGATGCCGCTGATCCAGCAGAGCGCAAAATTGGGTTTTGCACTGCCTTCAGAGATTTTGCGCCACCGCGCGACTAAATTCCAACCGATCGAGAAAGACCCGACGGCAATGAGGCTGAATGTCGTGGGGATGATCAGGTTATAAGCGATGGAAGGGATAATTCCCAACCACTTGACGATGACCCCCATGAGGACAAAGCCATAATAGTAATAATTGAGATAGCCGCCGGCATACCACGGGTCATAGGGCGGGAAAGAGGTGCTTTTTAGGATGGCGTTGAAGTAGGCAAAATCCATCGGTTTCTCGCCGCCCTTCCACGGATGCCAGAGGTCGGGATTGCCCAAGCGGATGAAAAGATCGACTAGGAAGAAGACGAGAAAGAGCAGTTCAACCCAGACGAATTGGCGTTTGCGTTGGCGAAATTCTTGCCACAAGCCTTGCCAATCCAGCAAGGCAAAGGCGAGCGAGACCAACAGAAGCGCACAAAAGACAATGCTGATGGTCAAGCGTTGGAAGGGCACGCGCATAGACCCCAACAACCAGACGAGATAAGAGAGCAACAATAATCCAAAAGCGCGCGTTAAGGGATAACCGCGATCGTCCAGCCCAGCAAAAACCTTGCGCGTCAAGGGGTAAACAACCCATCCCAAAAGGGTCAGGGTTAGATACCAGACCAGAACAGCAACGGTTTGGTAGCGATTGTGCAGGGCATTGCGGTTGAACAGTTCCGACCATGTGCCGCCGCTTTGCTGTTCACGCAGGCGATCGGGGGGCAAGAGCAATAAGCCGGGGATTTTTGAAGCCTGACGGGGCGTGAGGCGAATCACCTTGGTGAGATCAACTGCGCCGAGCGATCGCCGTACACTGAGCGAGTCGTAGTTGGCGCTTTTGCGGAAGATCAGCACTTTGGGGTGGTCATAGACGGTAAAGGCTTCCTCTGCAAACTGATCGTTGATGCGCCAGTTGCCCAAATTGGGGAACGACTCGAAGACTTGCACCAGTTCAAAGCCCAGCTTGCCCTGAAATGTGCCAGGCTGAGCGACATTGTAGCACCAGATGACGTCTTTTTCCTCGGGACAGCCGATCAGCAAGCGATAGTAGGTGGTTGATAGGGGGTAGCGCTCGGGGACGCGCGGTACCGTGCCCCACTGGCGGTTGGAGGAGATGAAAATATAATCTGCCTGATCGAGGATGGACAGAAAGCGCTCTAGTTTTTCGGGATTGTCATCCCAGTACATCTCGAATACCAGATCACGCTGGTAAATGCCGCCGTATCCATCATAACCGTCCAGGCGCAAAGGCAAGCCGTCGTCCCATGAGCTTTCATTTGCTGGCGCCGCACCCGCCAAGGCAATTGCGGCAGGGTTGTCTTCGGCAAGGGAGAGGGTGAGTTGATACTGCTCTCCTTTCACCACCGCAATGGGTTGTGCGAAGGTCAATGTTGCGCTCTTCCCGCGGCGGTCGTTGAAGGGCAGGAAATCGCCTCGCACAGAGGCACTCCAAATCTGTTCGGGCTGAGCGGTTTTGGCGAGGGCAAGGGTTAAGGTCTTTTCTTGGCGCAAGTCGGTCACATCCCATACATGCCCAAAGGTGATCTGCTCGATGGTGCCCGTGACTGCGGCGTTAAAGATGGTACGGTAGGGAACGCCGGCGCTGATGAGATTGTCATAGGGGAAAGGTAAGGGCTGGCGATAAAGCGATCCATCTTCTTGCCGAATGCTTACGTGAATAGGGGCTGGTACGTTTTGGTAGATCCAGCGCGAGGCGGCCACACGGGTCACCGGCCGCGTGTAAATGCGGGTGAAGGCAAATGCCCAAAGAAAAGTCAGTCCAAGGATGAGTACAGCAAGGGCTACAGCGACAGCGCGCCGCCAACCTTCCCTGCGCCAGAAGGGAAGAGGCGCAGACTGCTCGGTTTGGCGGCTGGTCCACAAGGCAAAGACTGCCCAGGCTGCCATGATCGCCAAGCCGGGATAAGATGGTAATTGATAGCGCATGGTAGGATTGGGTTGTAACGATTGCCAGGTGAAATAAAAGGCTGTCCAACCCCATAGGACGGCGTGCAAGTGAATCTCTCCCTTTAACAGGCGCCATCCCATCCACAAGAAGCCCACCCATGCCAAGAGCCCTAAAGGCAAACCCAACCCCCACACGGTCAGATTTTGCCAAGAAAACCAGCGGGGACGGCGCGCCCACTGTAGGGCAGGAGGGAAGTCAACGTCCCCAGCGCTTTGATTGCGCTGTTCGCGGATATTGCTCACCCAAGCCGGGTTCGGCTTAACACCAAAGAAGCTAGGCCCGGCAAAGGCATAGGGTTGAAAAATGCGGAAGGTCAGGATGCTCACTGCAGCGGCTGCCACTAGACAGACGAGAGCTTTATTGAAAAATTCGGTTTGCGTTTGTTCCTGCCACCCCGTTTGACGGGCTTTCCAATAGCGCACGCCGAATGCCACCGGCAGGAGGAAAGCCAGCGGATAGGCGGTTAATTTGGATGCCATGGCACATCCAAAGCTAAAACCAAAGGCTAAACTGGTTATGAAAAGGGGTGAACGCAGCCACTCCATCCATCGCCCCCATTCTTTCTGGGCTTTCCCTTCTTGCGCAAGGTGTTGCGTTTCGGAATTCTCCTCCTCGCTTGCTCCCCTAGGGGCTTGGCTGTGAGGAATAGAGACAGTCTGCACAGCGAGAAAGACGCCGAGAAAGATGAAGAAGTTCAAAAAGGTATCTTCTTTGAAAAAGTGCGAAAGCTGGATGGGTAAGACTGCCAGCCCGTAAAAAGCGGCGGCTAGCAGGCTAACGCCCCTACCATAAAGGCGCTTGGCAGTGGCTGCTATCAGACACAATGTCAGTAAGTCGAAGATTGCCGAAAGCGGCCGCCCAACGGCGAGCATTTCTCGGAAGCCTGAATGTCCATAGATGCTTTCAACCAGATAGCGGGCTATAAACATGGGCAAGGTACCATAAACGAAGAAACCATGCCCGCGATTATGGGGGTTTAACGAAGAAATAGCAGTGTTGAAATATTCGCTCAAGCTCTTGACCGGGGCAATATCTGATCCCACCCAGACCAGAAAGCGCTCGTCAGGATGCAAGTATTGCTCCTCGCCCCAGTCAATGCCGATGAACCGAAAATAGCTAGCGACCCCTAAGATGAGAATAAGACCAAACCAGTACAACCAAAGTGAGAGAGAGGTGCGGTGGTGGTTGGGAATTTGACTCATACCGTTATGATAACATTGCTACAGTGGAATAAAAGCTTGGGGTTATGGGTTTGTTCCTTGGGGAGGAAGGGGGGTGATGCTAGGGGGCACAAAGTAGAGATAAAAATCTTTGCCTTCGTAAGGGGAGCGTTGGATCTGCCAGCTCCCGGCGGGATAGAGCTGTTGCAAGGCTTCTAGCCCAGCCGTGTCTTCGGGCTTGACAATGAACAACTTTGCGCCTTCCAGTGGCAATGTCTCTGGCAGTTGGTCGGGCCAGATAGCA
>CAKZNJ010000398.1 GCA_937129505.1 uncultured Anaerolineae bacterium
TACGTTTGAGAGACAATTAGTTCGGGGAACTTTTGGCGTTGAGCGCCTAATAGGGCAAGATTACCCGTCTCTAAAATAATGCCGATCATCAAACCGGTGATCGCAGCCGAAGCGCGAGGAGCCTTCCTCAAAGGACGATATCCCACTCTTTCTACCGTCATGCCTACAAAAGAGGTTAACAACATGGATAACAGGATAGTTAAAATGAGGATCAGCCAATTTGGTAATACCAAGACCCCCGCAGCCGATAACCCAACGAAAAACGTTGCTACAAAGAAACCGATATAAGCTCCGGTCATAAAGATATCACCGTGAGCAAAATTGAATAACATTAACACTCCATAGACCATGGAATAACCTAACGCAATCAGGGCATAAAAGCTTCCCCATTGCAAAGCATTTACGACGTTTTGCAGAAAAAAAGCCATAAAAAATGCTCCTCCACAAGGATGACAGGGGAGGCTGCCCTATCTAGAAAAGCGCCTCGATCATGTAGAAAAACAGCCATTGTTGCGCAAGGACAGCCCCCGTCAGATTACTTCGATTAAAGATCCAAATTTCAGATTGATTTACGGACACACGGACTTATAAAAAGCGAATTCTCCTTTGTCCGTGATCTTTACGATGACAGCGCATTTGACTGGGTCATTCCCTTGGGTAAAGTCCATCTTGCCAGTGATGCCATCGAATTCTTTGATCTGGGCAAGTGCATCACGCACACATTTTCGGTCAGCTTTGATATCACCGGTGATATTGCCACACTTCTGGATTGCTTGCTGAACTAACCCAAAGGCATCCCAGGTTAGAGCGCCGACATCGTCTGGAATATAACCATATTTGGCGTTGTAGCGGTCAATGAACTCTTTTGTTTTACCGGTTGCCCCCGCTGCTGCATAGTGAGTGCTAAAGAACAAACCGTAACAATCTGCGCCACACAAGGGAATCAACTCCGCAGAGCCCCAGCTATCGCTACCAATGATGGGTTTATCCCAACCCAACTGGTGTGCCTGTTTGACAATCAGGGCTACTTCATTGTAGTATTGCGGGGTGAAGATAAACTCAGCGCCTGAGTCCTTGATTTTGGTCAACTGAGCGCTAAAATCGGTGTCTTTTGTGGTAAAGGACTCATAAGCTACTACCGATCCCGCTCCATGCAAATCTTCCCAAGCTTTCTTAAAGAATTCAGCTAAACCTTTGGGATAATCGCTTGCCACATCGTAAAGGACAGCAGCTTTGGTAAAGCCGAACTCCTCAGTCGCAAAGTTCGCCACGACTGGTCCCTGGAATGGGTCGAGGAAACATGCTCGGAACACCCAAGGGCGATCTTTGGTCGTATTGGGGTTCGTCGACCAGGGGCTAATCATAGGGGTCTCGTAGTTATTAGCCACTTCTCCGGCAGGAACCGCTTGCTTCGAAGCCTGCGGCCCGACAATGACCAAAACCTCATCTTGGGTGATGAGCTTTGTATTTGCAGCAACCGCTGATTCCGCCTTTGATTCGTTATCTTCGATGACCAATTCGACAGGGTATTTTTTACCACCAACTTCTAGTCCCCCTGCAGCTTTAATATCCTCCAACCACAGCTCGGCAGCATATTTGGTGCCTTCACCAACTTTTGGAATATCCCCAGTTAATTCAGCGTTAACTCCGATTTTGATGGTCTGAGGCGCTGCCTGTCCACAAGCGCTCATCAACAGAGCAAAGATCAATGAAGCCACGATGATTATCAATGGTAAAGACTTCCTCATATTCTCCTACTCCTTTTTTTTGCGAAAGATTTAACGGGATTTACGGATAGTATGAATTACTTGCTCCTTACACACCCTCCTTTCTTCCTGCTAGGGATCAAAGAGTTAACTAATTTCTCCAAGCTCCCCCAGCCGCAAAGAATGAAGTATAAAAAAATTTTCCCCTTTTTCTGCGCAGGATTACCTACGCAAATGTGCATGGTACGACTCCTTGCTTGGTAGCTTAATTGAACAAAACTACCTACCAACGCAAAAATACCAATACGACAGTTATAGTTTAACCGCCTCCTATATTTTTGTCAAATGAATCTAAACCCGGAAATCTTATAAAGAGAAGCCAGCCTGATTGTTTGCATTGCGCCAGCTCAGTGAAAACAGAAAAGAAGGCGATCTCTTCACAGGGGTTGCAGCGACCTTCTCGATCCAAGATTGGGTCGCTTTTGCAGCCTGTTCAAAGCAACTTTGACTTAACGCATAAAGCTTTTTGGCTTGCTCATCTCTTTGGAGTTCACGATGAGATTGGCGAATCTCTGCGACCTCGTGTAGAAAAGCCTTTTCCAGTCGGTCTCGCTCTTCACGGTAAACCGTCATTCG
>CAKZNJ010000399.1 GCA_937129505.1 uncultured Anaerolineae bacterium
CAAAGGAACTATTTGTATTATACGTGAAGCATGGAACTGCATTGTTCAAGCACTGCTGGGAATAGGGAAAAGCGGCGGGTATAGCGTGCCTTTTCGGCACATCCGAAGGCAAAGAAGGGCTTTGAGATCCTGCCGCTAGGAAGATGGGTATCCTTGCCCTCGGCATAGCGGGTGAGGACGTCCGCCGTTCCGCTGCTTGTGTCTACAGTTGCAGGCGACAGCCAACTCCATGTCATTCCAAACGATCGCCCGCACCACCCCATGGCATTTCGAAGGAGTGTCAGCGACTAGGGCTTTTCAAAGAACTTATATTTTGACAAAATCAAGCCAAAACGAGAGCAGGAGGCAGAGAAGATGAACGTGCCAACGGTGCTGGAAGCCTTGAAAACCATCCCCGATCGCGCCAACGGCAAGGGCGGCAATATCCGCTCTATGGGCTTTTGGCGGTTCTGCTGCTTGCAGCGATGCATGGCGAGCGTTCGCTGCGCGGGATGTGATTGTGGGCAAAGTGCTGCGGGGGAGCAAGCGCAGGGGGGAAGAGGAAGCGTTGCAGGTGATTAGCCGAGTGGGGACAAGCTTGAAACAGGTTTAGGAGCAGCAAGCGATAGAAGGGGACGAACTGCTAGCGGCGATCCGTCTTTTAGACACCTTTCCCTTGGAAGGCAAGGTGATCAGCGCAGACGCTGGCATCTTGAAAGCCCCTTTGGTGCAAAAGGTGGTAGAAAAAAAGGGGTATATTGGCTTGAGCAAAGGCAATCAGCCGGAATTGCGCCAAGCGATCGAGCGTTGGCTGGCGGATTGCAAAGCTCGTCCGCCGCATGGGGTGACGGTGAACAAGGGACATGGAGGAGTGGAGCAGCGACAAGTGTGGCTAAAGCCCTGGGGAGAGTTGAGCCAGTACTTGCAAGAGCGTTTTGCTTGGCCGGGTGCACAATGGTGTGGCTGGCTCGAACGCAAGCGGTGGTGCATTGGAAGAGAGAGCGAACAGCCGGAAACCAGCTCGGAGGTTTGGATTGCGGGTCGATTTATTGAATGCTGAATAATTAAAACTTTGAAAAGCCCTACCCATGGATTAATAGTAAATGAAAATGATCATCGCAATCATCACCTCAAGATTGATGAAATGAAATCGATAATTGGTCCTCTTTTTAATTGATCATGACAAAATTGATTGCGATAATTCCTTAAGCAGCCGTAACAACTCGTATCTCTCTCTTCGCCGCCACAGTTACACAACTTTAGCTTCTCTAATGTTGTTTTTAAGACCTCGACTAAGCGCTCCTGATTTTCAGCAATTCGACGTACGTGGCCGGCTCCACCAGGCACATCATCATATAAAATAAGAGCCGGTCTGGAGAGATCACCTGCGTATGGATATAATACACCATCTAAGTCCTGACGATCTATCTCTAGTGCCTGACTGGCTCCTTCAAGTAGGGCGTAAAGAAGTGAATACCAAAATCCTGGGTCTCCGTTTTCGTAACCTTCAAATCTGATTTGCAGGACGTCGGTCTTAAATTCGTATCCTAAATAGACTCTAGTAAGTTTTCCATTGCATTTTGTTCGCCACGGTGTCTGATGTGGACTCTTTACCGGTTCATTTCCTA
>CAKZNJ010000400.1 GCA_937129505.1 uncultured Anaerolineae bacterium
GGGGTACGTTGACCTCAATATTGTCGAAGCAGCGATACGGAGATTGCGTCTCAAGTTAGGAGAGAACCCCGCCCATCCTCAGTTGATCCGCACGGTGCGAGGGATTGGTTATCAGCTCAGCAAAGGATAATCTGGACTGATTTGGTCGAAAACTGTCAGCAAACTGTCAGCAAATGAACGATAGAGCGCTCTTATAATCAAATCAGCGGAACGTCTAAGAAACGTTACGCGAAACAGAAAAGGGCAAACCCACTGTGAGGTGGGGACGCAAAGCTGTGAGTCTGCTGCGGCAGATTGTCTAGCTGCCTGTGGGAACAACCGCATGGCAGCTTTTTTGTTCTTCAGCGGAAAAGTTGCACCAATCTTTGAAAAATGAAGGAGGTTGATGATGAACCAGAAGAAAGTTCTTTTTTCGATCGCAGCCGGCATTGCACTCGCTGTTGCCCTTTTATTGGTCTTACCCGGTATGGCAGCCTCGGTGACACCAGTGCTGGTGGATGGCAACCCAAAGTGTACAGATTACGGTCTGGTAGGCTTTAAGCCGTCGGATACGATGACCGGCACCTATGTCTACAATGTGTATGGGATGGGGACGTTAACGATGACGGTTAAAGCTGGCCCCCTAGTGGATTGGAGCTCTACCTTTGATATCTCGAAAGTGATTGTCAAGGGAGGCCCAAAGGCAAATGTTTATTCCTACAATCCTGGTACAATGGAAGATACTGACCTGACAACCCCTACCAATCCAAACAATAACAAACCGTATGGATTAAGCCATGTAGAGTTCTGCTATGATGACTCCCAAGCGGTGTATGCCGATTATGGGGATTTACCCGAATCTTATGGCATCACCCAGTTAGGTGATAATGGTGCCAGGCATATCCCAATCAAGGATGACGTTTGGCTTGGCGAGAAGCGTGATGTGGAATTGAACGGTTTCCCCAGTGATACTGCAACAAGTGATGATGAGACTGGCGAGTCAAATGACGAGGATGGCGTCGTGCGCGGAGCTTCCTGGGGTGGTGGTACGGGGACGGTTTCTGTCACCGTTAGCGGTCCATCCTGTTTGATGGGCTGGGTTGACTGGGCTGAAGTAGATGACTCAAATACTTTCGTTGATTTCGGTAGCGACTCCAAGTTTTCGGAAAATTTCTCGATCGATGGCGATCTTTATACCGAAAAAGTGATCGATAATATCTATCTACCAGCAGCAGGCACTTATGAGTTTACCTTCTCTCTCCCACCCACTTTTGGTAATTCAACTGTCTTTGCCCGCTTCCGTCTCTCTCCAGCGACATTCCTTAGTGAAGCGGGGACGTTGAATGAGTATGTTCAATGTGATCAGGAAGCAGCTGGCTTAAGCGGTCTGGTTATGGGTGGAGAAGTCGAGGATTACTTCTGGCGGTTTGGCCCTACGGCGGTCAACCTAAAGCAGATGAACGCCGCTCCTCAGCAGTCTGCAGTTGGAATTGGCCTATTGGTAATAGGATTGATGGCAAGCCTGACGGCTGCTTGGGTCGGCCGCCGCCGGCAGAAATAGTTGGATTTTGGGATAAAGGAGATAAACGATGAACGAGCACAAACCGAAAGAATATACTGCCCCAGCCATTGTCCTGGAAATGGAGTTAGAAGTCCGCGCAGGTTCCTCCCTGAGTGAGGCTCTTGATGAGTTGTTAGAAGAATAACAGCTTAAGGCCGAATTTGATCCCCTCAGGGTGTGCAGCCGTGAGGGGATTTTTCTTTTCCCACCTCATGCCGAAAATTCTCAAAAGGATCTTATGCCTGTCAGAGCCATTTGCCCCCGATCATTGTGGCAATGGGCTGCAAGAACCTTAGTTCCGTTGGTGGGAGTTCAAAAGGGTTGGTTTCGAGGATGATTAGGTCTGCGTAATACTGCGGTGCAAGTTTCCCAAGGCGATCTTCCATTGCAGCCGCTATGGCCGCTCCGAGGGTATAGGCACGCAAGGCGTCCCCTAAGGAAATCCTTTCAGCGGGAATCCACCCTTCCTCTCCCGGACTGCCGTCCTCCCTTTGGCGCGTGATTGCGGCGTGAATACCCCAGAAGGGGTTAGGGGATTCAACCGGGGCGTCCGATCCAAAGGCTAACACAGCCCCCGCTTTCAACTGGGTTTGCCAAGCGTAGGCATAGCGGTTGCGTTCTCCCCAATAGCGCTCAGCCATGAGCATATCCGAGGTTGCATGAATTGGTTGCATCGAGGCGATCAGATGCAATTCTGCTAATCGAAGGGTGTCGTCGGGATGTAAAAGCTGGACGTGCTCTATGCGGTGGCGCAGAAACGACTTTGTCCGAAATTGAACCTCCTGCTCGAGGCGGCGTAGATTTTGGAAAGCATTGAGCACCTCATGGTTAGCGCGGTCCCCGATGGCGTGCACCGCCAGCGGCCAACCGTTGCGAATAGCCTTACTGCCCAGCTCGGTGAGCGCTTCGGAATCCAGCAACAAACTGCCCCGCTGGTCGGGTTCTCCATTATAGGGTTCAAACATAGCCGCCGTTTGCGGCCCTAAAGCACCATCAGCAAAGAACTTGAGACTGCCCAGACGGAGATGGTCATCACCGAAACCACTGCGTAAGCCGAGGGAAATTGCTTCGTCCATCAATTCGGCGGGCAAATTTTTGACCACCCGGATCTGGAGGCGATCGGTTTGGTGCAGTTCTTGAAGGGCGGTAAAGCACTCCTTGCCATCGAAATCATGAAGGCAAGTCACCCCCATCCGAATCAGAGCGTTTTGAGCTTCTAGGATCGCATGCTGGAGTTGCTGTGGGCTTGGACGGGGGATGATGTCGGCGACTAAGCGCATCGCATTTTCGAACAGGATACCGCTGGGCTTGCCATCCGGGCGGCGTTGAATTTGACCGCCAGGCGGATCCGGTATCAGCTCATTAATGGCGGCTTTTTCTAATGCTAGGCTATTTGCCCACGCTGCATGCAACGATTTGGCGGTCAAATAGACAGGATGATGGGGGGCAACGCGATCCAGCTCTGAAGCACTGCCAAATCCTTCTTGCCAATTGTTCTGATTCCAACCATGACCGAGAATCCATTCGCCTGGCGGCAGAGTTTTGGCACGCTCCGCCACCCGATCCAAACATTCCTGCATCGTTGCGGTCTCGCAGTTGACCTTTTGTAGGCTTAAGCTGAACTGCTGCAGATGCAGATGGGCATCGGTGAGGCCTGGCAGGACAGTCCTGCCTTTCAAGTCGATCAGGTCGGTTTCAAAAGGCGACTGGCGGTACTTTTGGATTAAATCCTTGTCTTGACCGACTTCAACGATTCGTTCACCTAGAATGGCAAGGGCAGAAGCCTTAGGTTGTCTTTCGTCTAAGGTGATTATTTGGGCGTTGTATAAGACGGTGAGGGTATTCATACGGTTGTTGGGGGGGTATCTTCGGCTAGCAGGCGACCGAGAAGGTGCTCAAATTCTTCATCAGAGTAATAGTGGATGAGAATTGTTCCGCCGCCCTTTTTTCTGGGGGAGATGTTGACTTTTGTGCCAAGTGCCTGACGGAGTTGAGTTTCGAGAGAGATAATTTCGGGTGAAAGCTCTCTTTTGGTGCGCCGATCGGTTTTTCTCCCTAAATACTTGCGTACGAGTTCCTCGGTTTGGCGGACGTTGAGATCGTTCTGGAGAATCGTCTGCAGCAGAGCCAATTGCGCTTGGGGAGTGGGCAAAGCCAATACGGCGCGAGCATGCCCTTCGCTGATTTTGCCTTCCCGGAGAGCCTCTTTTACTGGGTTCGGTAACTTAAGCAATCGTAAGGTATTGGTGATTGCCACTCGGCTTTTGCCCACTCGGGCGGAGATTTGCTCATGGGAAAGCTGGAATTGTTCAACCAGGCGATGATAGGCTTCGGCTGCCTCAAGGGGATCTAGATCTTCCCGTTGTAGGTTCTCAACCAAGGCGAGCTCAAGACGCGTGCGTTCGTCTACCTGGCGCTGAATGACTGGAACACTGGTCAGCCCTGCTTGTTTTGCGGCAAGCCAGCGTCTCTCGCCAGCGATCAGGATAAAACGATCTTGAACAGCATCGTAGCTGACCACCAGAGGCT
>CAKZNJ010000401.1 GCA_937129505.1 uncultured Anaerolineae bacterium
CGGCAGAACTGGTGCGGCTTGCGGCTGAGTTGAAGCGGGTGAATGCCATTAATTTCAATTTGCGCATGTATCCCCTTGTCCAGCAGGCTCGCCAAATGGTGCAGAGCGGCGAACTGGGCGAAGTTTTCATCATCCAGGGTTCCTATCTGCAAGATTGGTTGCTCTTCCCCACAGACTGGAACTGGCGTCTGCAGCCCGAGTTGGGCGGCGGTTTGCGGGCGGTGGGAGATATCGGATCGCACTGGTTGGATATGGTCACCTTTATTACCGGGCTGAAGGTAAAAGAGGTGTTTGCCGATTTCAAAACAGTCTATCCCATCCGCAAGAAACCTGCCAAACCTTTAGAAACCTATAGCGGCAAATTACTCCAGCCCAGCGATTATATCGACCAACCTATTACCACCGAAGATTATGCGAGCATCTTGTTGCATTTCGAAAAGGGTGTGCCCGGCGTTATGACAGTCGCCCAAGTCTGCTCAGGGCGGAAGAATAGGCTGTTCTTCGAAATCAATGGTTCGAAATCCTCCATTGCTTGGGACTCGGAACGGCTGAATGAGCTATGGATCGGCCATCGCACCCAACCAAACCAAATCCTGATGAAAGACCCAGCTCTGCTTGCTCCCGAAGCCCGCTCGGTCACCTCTTACCCGGGCGGACATAACGAGGGATTTCCGGATACCTTCAAGCACTTAAGTGCCAAGTTCTACCGCTACCTGCTGGCAGGAGATTTGTCCGCCCCGCCGGATTTTCCCACCTTTGCAGATGGACATTACGAAATGTTGCTCTGCGAAGCCATCGAACGGAGCGCAAAAGAGAAATGCTGGGTAGAGGTCGTCTAAAAGGGGAAGACTAAACATCGAAGACGATGTAGGCTTCATACCCCTCATTGGTCTGGAGCACTTCTAACATGTGATAGGTCACCGCCTTGATCGCTTTTCCGATCGAGCGGACGGGATAGCCGATCACATGCGCTTTGAGCTCTCCATCGCTCAAGGAAATCTTATATTCTGTGAAAGCAAGGTTTTCTTGTTCAATCCAGTACAAAATCTCATTGAGAAATTTGACCAACAATTGCTCTCGGTCGGAGAAGGTTAGTTCAATATCGCCTTCCTCAACTGGCGACTCCGCCATTTGGATGCCAGCTAGGGCGATCATCCCCCGCGCGGCTTGCTCAAGCAAAGCGGGGAGATTAGGTGCCCAAACCTGCAAAGCCCAATCGGCTGCATGTTCGACCTCTCGAAAGCCTGCTGCTGCTTTTTCCATAACCCAGAGTATACCATTTGTCGATTCTGTGGTAAAATCCCCCCGCTCTGGCGTTGTACCCTTCGCCGGCGCCCGCCTATCGCGGATCTTAGTAAGCAGAAAGGGCTTGAACAATGAAAGTTTTATTGTTGAAAGATGTTTACAAATTGGGACGAGCGGGGGACATCAAAAAAGTGGCAGATGGATACGGCCGCAATTACCTTATCCCACAAGGGCTAGCCATTCTGGCAACGCCCGGCGCCATCAAGCAGGCAGAACAAATTCGGGAGAAGGCTGCTCTTGCCCGGCAGGCGCTCAATCAAGAGCTGAGCAGTAAGGCAGAAAAGCTTAAAGGATTGACGCTGACCTTTGCAGCCAAAGCGGGCGAGACGGGCAAGCTTTATGGCTCCATCACCGCTGCCATGATCGCCGAAGCCATCAAAGCAAAAAGCGGGCATGAAGTGGATCGCCACTCGATCGACATCCAACCCATCCGCAACCTCGGCAAGTATGAAGTGCCCGTGCGCCTGACAGTGGACTTGGAGCCCAAAGTGCGGGTCATTGTGCATCGTGAAGGCGAACAACCCGAGTTGGAAGAAGAAGCCGAACAGCTCGATGGAACAGCCGAGGACGAGGCGGAAGAGACAGAAGAAACAAACGTTTCGGCGTCCTAAGACAAAGCTGCTATTTTATTACTGCTCCCCCCTTCTTTCCAGCCAGGCAAAAAACCCCTTCTTTATCTTCTGTATACGGAAGGGGTTTTCTTGTCGCTGCGTCAGTGCATTGGTGTGGCGATGGAAGCTTGCCCGCGAACGCCTGCCGCGGGTGGTAAGACCATTTCCCCCTTAACCACCCCTGCGGTCGGGAGATAGCAATCAACCTTGCCAATCTGTAAAGTGCTTTTGGCGTAAAATGAGCATCCCGTCCTTAAATATTTGATAAAATTATTAATGCGGTAGCCTCTCCTTGCCCTTTGCCGAGAACCCTTCAGCGCCCTACCCCATCTCTTTCTCGGTACAAAGGATTGTAGAATGAGAAAGGATGTTGGATCACTGTGAACCGTCATCCGCAAAAGATGCTTATTAGTACTCTGACCATGCCATAGAACAGGGAGGAGATATGACGCTGCCCAATGACACCATCCGCGAACTAGTCAGCCAATACACCCGCCTAAAGAAAGAAAATCAAGAATTGCGGGATGAAATTACCCGCCTGCGTCAAGCGATGCGCTCGTTGGTGCGCTTGCAAAGCCAAATTGAGATGATTACGCCGCAGTCTAACCCTTACGACCTCATTCATCTCATCCTCAGCACCGCTTTAGAAGCCGTTAACTCCAAGGATGGATCTTTGATGCTACTGGATGAGGAGACCAACGAATTGGTATTTGTCCTGGTTTTGGGTGCGGCGCAGAAGACCCTTACCAACTTCCGCTTACCCCCTGGTGAAGGCATTGCCAGTTGGGTAGTTGCCAGTCGCACCCCTAAGCTGGTTCTAGATGCGCGCGCTGAGCCGCTCTTCTCCCCTTTGGTTGATAAAATGACCGGTTTTATGACCGTCTCACTCATCTGTGTCCCGCTTGTCTATCGCGAGCGGACGCTTGGCGCGATCGAAGTCGTCAACACCATCAGTGGGGAACCCTTCAAACAGGAGGATGTTGAGCTGTTACAACTGGTCGCTCTCTTGGCAACCCTCGCAGTCCTGCGCGCGGAGGGTTGAGGCGTACTCTCGCTAAGGCAAAGACCCTCATTTACTATTAGGGAAGCTTACATTTCACACCCTTGTGTCTTGGCATTTGTATCTTAACTCCTAGGTCAGATCGGGCAGGGAGAGCCGGGTCGATATTTGGAAGGCTGCCCTGCCGACCTCAAGCTCCATTGGGAAAAGTCTTTCGATGGTTTATTTACACCTTGACAAGGCGCACATATCTTATATAATTAACATATAAATTGTCAGGATTTGAGATGGTAGTGCGCGTTTTTAGAATGAACTGCATGTGTAGCCGGCGGGGGAAGTAACCACCGTCCGGCTGCGCCTTTCGCCCGATTGAGCGCCGACAGAAACTCTCAGGTGGTTACCACCCCGCATTCTCTGTAATCGGATCGTGAGTGACCACCTGTTCGTTTTTCTGGCGGCGGTTTCGTTTAATGGAGTGCGCTCAAGGAGTGAAGACAAATGGATATGCAAACAACACAAACCCTTTTCCAATCGAATCTCGCCCTTTCACCACTGCCGGCGGCGGGGAGCTTAGAAACCTTCGTGGGCAACACGCCTCTAATTCCGCTCCGTCATGTGACAGCTCACCTGCCTGCTAGCGTGCAAGTCTACGCCAAAGCTGAATGGTTCAACCCCGGTGGATCGATCAAAGACCGACCTGCCTTAAACATCTTGCGCATGGCGCTAGCGGAAGGGAAACTCGGCAACGGCAAACGACTGCTCGATTCAACCTCGGGCAATATGGGAATAGCCTACGCCACCTTTGGCGCAGCGTTGGGCATCCCTGTGACGCTGGTCGTCCCTGCTAATGCCAGCCCTGAACGGATTGCCATCCTCAAAGCATTGGGGGCCGAAATCATTTTGTCGGACCCAACCGAGGGCTCAGATGGCGCCATCCGCATTGCCCGCCAGCTCGCCAAACAGCAGCCGGAGCGCTATTACTATGCCAACCAATATGATAACCCAGCCAATTGGCAGGCACATTACTGCACTACCGGCCCGGAACTCTATCAACAAACCAGAGGAAGCATCACTCATCTTGTCGCCGGCTTGGGCACCAGCGGCACTTTGATCGGTGCCGGACGTTATCTGCGACAGGTATCGCCAGACAT
>CAKZNJ010000402.1 GCA_937129505.1 uncultured Anaerolineae bacterium
AGTGGGATAAATACAGGTTGGTGTGGGGGTTTCGGTGACCGTAGGGGTCAAGGAGGGTAGGGGGGTCGCAGTCGCCGTTGGAGGAATCTCCAGAGGGGGTTGGGTCTCTGCGGCGTGTTCATTTGCGGTTGCAGGGGGTGGTTGTCCGCCCTCGCTGCTTGGACGAAGCAGTCCCCCCTGAGTCAGCGACAATACTAAACTGCCCGAAACCACGATCAAGGAGACCATCCATAGCCCGATCCCGATCAACCAGATGAATTTACCTTTCATCCCTCGCTCTCCTCTGCTAATTCATCCTCGCGGTTGGGGGAAGCTAAGGAAAGAAGGATGCTGAAGGTAGTTCCTTCCCCTAGTAGGCTGTCCACCCAAATGCGGCCGTTCAAAGCTTCCACCAGGGTTTTGACAATATACAACGCTGTGCCACTTTCGGCAACGCCCCGCAGTTCCGTTCGCCGTTCGCGCGAGAAAAGCTCCGGCAGTGCCTCAGGGGCGATGCCACCGCCGCGATCTTGGATTTGTAAGAGAAGGTACCCCTGAGGGGTATTTTCCAATTCTTCCCTGACAGAAACGCGCACGGTGCTGCCCGACGGTGACACATTGAGCGCATTTTGGAGAAGCTTGACCAGCACCTGCTCAAGGGCGCCCGAATCACCCAAGACAGGGGAGAGTTCGGCTGGAAGGTCGCTTTGTACATCGCTCTGGCGAGCCAGTTTTAGCTGTTCCACCTCTGCCAAGGCGTTTTGGAGGACAATTGGTAGGGATACAGCCTCCACGTTAAGCTGAATCTGTCCCCCTTGCAGATCGGTGGCAGGTGTATAGTCATCCAAAATTGCCATCATGCGCTGGGTGGCAATGCGAATGCGCTCGAGGAATTTGCGCTGTAGCGTGCCTAAGATTCCCACCGATTCGCCCAACAGGAAGTCGGTATAGCCAACAATCGATGCCAAAGGCTGGCGCAGTTCAGTTGCCAAGTTGGCAAGCAAAGAACTGGACTCGACTCCACCCCCTTCCAATTGCAGATGCCGCAGATGCTGTTGGGTCTGCTCAAGTTCCTGGCGCAGGTGGGCAACTTCCTCCAAAGCAAGACGTAATTCCCCTTGCAAGCTAGAGGAGTCGTTTGCTTTAAATATTGACCCGGGAGAGACAGCCTCTTCTCCGAGTTCTGCTGGTTCAGTTGGTTGCATGGCGTGCTCTTGCAAAGCTGTCAGTTGAGCTTGCAGAGCGGTTAGTTGTTCTTGGGCTTCGGCCAACGCCTTCTGAGTTTCGGCAAGTTCGGCGCTGGCTTGCAATTGACCTTGCAATTGGCGCAGAAGCTTGCTGACAGAACGGCTTAAGTTGACCAGTTGAATCTGCTCGTCGCCACTCCAAGCATGCTTCGAGTAGGGAGAAAGCAGGATGACGCCAAAGAGAGGCGATTGATCCTCCGCCAAGAGCACTCCCATCAATAAATCACCACTCTGACTCAGTTTTAGGGAAGAAGCCAGATATGCCAAATCGGGGGTGGGGGCATCGGCTTTCATCCGCATCGGTTTGGCGTGGCGCAAGTTGGCTGCCAAGGTTGGCATTTGGCGACCGTCAAGGTGACCTCCTTCGATGTTTGCCTCACGAATCAGGTCATACCCCCCATGGAGCGTGATCTGCCATTGTTCGTCGGGTGGTGAGACCAGACAGCATAGATCAGCGCGCAAGGCACGGGCGAAGAGCGCAGAAAGCGCATGACTTAACTGCCCCTTTTGCATTTCGAGCGGTAAATTCAGGCAAGTTTGGATCAGTTGCATTTCAAAGGGGGTCAGATGGGAAGGTGGGGGAGTGCTTTCGGCTGCAGGGGAGAGCGGTTCAGCGGAAGTCGAAAGGGGTAAACGCAAGGGCAAGAGGAGTAAGAGCGGATAAGCGATGATCTCAGCCAAGCGGATGAGCGCTGAATAGTCCTCTTCCAAAGCAGGAAATAGAAAATGCAGCAGATAACCTGCCCCAATAACTGCAAAGAAAAGCCAACCGGCGTTCCAACCTTCGGGACGCTTGATTGAGAGCAAGACGAGGGCGAGAAAAGCAAACAGAGCGCTGCTCAGCGTGACAATTCGATCGACCGTCGATCCGTTAAAAGACGCCTCATTATTCTGGCTGATCCACCAGACACAGAGAAAGACGGCGTAGAAAAAGCCAAATAAGGACAACAACAAAGCTGCGGTATCTTGCCGTGATTGAGGATGAGGGAACGCCCAAAGCCAGAACAGGATGATCAGACTTAACATGGCAGCGCTGCGCTCGAGCACGGGCAGCAGGGCGCGTTCCGAGATTAAGCCTTGCCAAGCCAGCCCGGCCGTGATGAAGAGAGCAATGCGAAGCAACAGCAGGAACAGAAAACCGAACAAAATGCGTCGCAGCAGCGGTTGTTGGCTGCTTCCCCCAAGATAAAAGCTGACCGGCAGGACAGCCACGAGGGAGAAGGCGACAATGAGATGATAGATCAAATTGCCTGGCGGGTTGACGAGCAAATCCAAAAAGGGTTGGAAAATGGCGGGCATGAGCTAGTCCTTGCTAAAATTATAGCACGTGGTTGCAAAACAGCTTGATTCAAGGTTGACAAACGCCGTATTCGGAGTAAAATTTTGTTTAGAAAGCCGAAGTGGCGGAACTGGCAGACGCGCTACGTTCAGGGCGTAGTGGGCTTACGCTCGTGTGGGTTCAAATCCCACCTTCGGCATTTGTCAACAGTTACCTCCTAAGCTAAGCTCTTGTCCGCCGAGGCGGACTTTTTTTGTGAATGTTTCCTTTGCAAGGGGTGCAATCTTTGTGCCCCTTTTTGTTTTATCGAAACAGGTAAGCGTCTTTTCAAAGTTGTCCCTTTGAGATGGCAGGCGACTTGCAACCCATTCGTAGAGAATGATCCTTTGGGCAATCCTACCTTGTCCGTTTAGCTCTGCTGAGGTATGATGAGGTTATGAAACGAATCTACTTCAGTTGGAAGTATGCCCTTATCATTGCTGGCGTATTGCTTTCTTTGCGCTTTGTCATGGTTTTCAACCAGCGCATCAATGAAATGCATCGCCTAGCAGCGCAGAGCACGCGAGTGGCAGCGACCCTGACCCAATTGACCCAAGAAAGCATCTCTCTTGCCACGCAGATTGCCCTAGCGACTTTGCCAGCCGGCGTTGAGCAATGGGCGTATGAAAAGGGACACATGGCTCGCCCTGGGGATCAGGTTATGATCCCCCTAGCGCCGGGCGGCGCAACTCCTGTGCCAACCCCCACACCGGTGCCGCAGCAAATTGTGTTGAGCAATTGGAAGGTTTGGCTGCTGCTATTTGTGGACGAAGCCAAAGCCCAGGACTTGCTCGGCACCCCATAAGATCGCCCCTATCCTTCGTAATCCAAATCGTTCTTTGCTTGTGGGTATATCCCCCCCTATGCCATCCTGTGTCTAAGATCCCTGCTGAATTTTGAACTAGCTGAAAGGAGATCACTGATGAAGTACCAAAAAATTACCATGAAACCGAACAAGAAAATTGCCCTTGTTGCTCATGACAATAAAAAGCGCGATCTACTGGAATGGGCGCGCTTTAACCGCGATTTGCTTGCCCACCATGAAATCTATGCTACCGGTACCACCGGAGTTGTCTTAGAAAAAGAGTTGAACATCCCTATCCATAAACTGCAGAGCGGCCCTCTGGGAGGCGATCAGCAGATTGGGGCAAAGATTGCCGAAAATGAAATTGATTTCTTGATTTTCTTTTGGGATCCCTTAGAGCCATTGCCTCACGACCCCGATGTAAAAGCCCTCCTGCGCATGGCAGTGGTTTGGAACATCCCCACCGCCTGTAACCGCGCCACCGCCGATTTCATGATCTCATCGCCTCTGATGGACAGCGAATACGAACGATTGGTTCCAGATTATCAAACTTATCGACATCGCCGGATTCCCTTGGAAAGAGACCGATTGCAAGAAACCTGAGCCGACAGGCGAAGCGTTTTCGTGAATTCTCTAAAGACGACCTCTTTCCCGGCTCAATTTTGGCTGCTGTTCAGCGGCATGTTGATCAGCGCCATCGGGGCAAGCATGATTTGGCCATTCCTGATGATCTACATCAGCGAACGGTTAGATAGCCCCTTAACCATCAATGCTAGCCTGGTTTCGTTGAACTCTCTAGCCGGGCTGATCAGCTCACTGATTGCCGGCCCGGTTTTGGACCGCTTAGGGCGAAAGCGGGTGATGGTGATCAGTTTATTAACCAATGCTTTGGGGTTCTTGCTGTTGAGCCGGGCTCAATCTTTAGCTGCGTTTGCGTTACTGATGGTCATGCAGGGGGCTTCCAACCCCCTCTATCGCGTTGGCGCAGATGCGATGATCGCTGATTTAGTCCCAGACGTGAAGCGCATTGACGCCTACTCTTGGATGCGTTTGAGCAACAACCTAGGGGTGGCAATTGGTCCGGCCATCGGAGGATTTTTAGCCTCAGTCTCTTATACCATTGCGTTTTACTGTGCCGCCAGCGGATTGTTTTTCTATGGCTTATTTGTCGCCCTCGGAGCAAAGGAAACCTTGCCGAGCCTGACAGATGAGCGGACAGGCAGGTTCGCTCAGGCAGATAAAGCGTTGGGCGGCTACAAGGCAATCTTCAAGGACCGGCGTTTTTTGCGCTTCACCTTGACCTTAGTAATGCCACAAATTAGCGCTACCATCTTGTGGGTGTTATTGGGGGTTTACACCAAAACTCACTTTGGCATTTCCGAAAAGTTATACGGCTGGATTCCGGTCACGAATGCTTCTATGGTGGTGTTTCTGCAATTGGCTGTAACTGCAATCACTCGTCGCTTTCCACCTCTTTTGGCGCTCTCAGCGGGTTCGTTTCTTTACGGATTAGGGGTTGGAAGCGTGGCGATTGGCGAAGGGTTTTGGTGGTTTTGGTTGAGTATGGTCATTGTTACCCTAGGAGAGATGGTATTAGTGCCAACTGCTTCGACCTATGTGGCAAATTTAGCTCCACCTGACATGCGCGGCAGGTATATGAGCTTATTTGGGTTGACCTGGATTGTGGCAGCCGGTATCGGTCCATTGGCTGGCGGTTTTCTGAATGACACCTTGGGACCGCTGGCGATTTGGTTAGGGGGAGGGGTGGTGGGGATTCTTGCGGCTGGTTTATTCCTGCAGGAGGAAGTGCTCTTCCATCGTCAAGGGGATCCTTGAAGAGAAGACAAAAAATATCTCCAGCGCCAGACGCGCAATTTTCCGACAGATCAGCCTTTACGTAAAAGAAGAGGGTTATTCCAACCATCGCTTTTTTATCTTTGATTCCTAGTAATCCATGCCATAAACGAGGAAAGCTGTTTTCTGCCTCTGTTGAAGGAAAGTTGTCGGAGTCCCTTACGGAGCTGTTAGCCCTATCTGCTTGACAGAGTAGTATGGACGTGCTACATTAACCCTGTATCTCAAATCCTCACCAGACAAGGAAGTGGGATGGAATCGTTAAGTAAAACTCGGGCGCAAATGATGGTGGAACGGCTGCGGGATCTCCAAGCCTCCTCACCCGACATTGAAGCCTCTGCCGTTGTCAGTGTAGATGGCTTAATCATCGCTTCAGCATTGCCTCAAGGGGTTGAAGAAGATCGTGTGTCGGCAATGTCGGCGGCGATGCTTTCGCTGGGGGAGCGGATCGCTATGGAGCTGGGTCGGGGCCAACTGGATCAGGTCTATATCAAGGGGGAACAGGGATATGTAATCCTGATGTCCGTTGGTGAAGAGGCGGTTCTGACTGCCTTGGCGCGAGAACAGGCTAAACTGGGCTTAATCTTCTTAGACATGCGCCGCGCTGCTGCCGATCTAACCAAATTGATCTAAGGATATCAAAATGGACCCGATACCCAAAAGCGGTTATTACTATGCCAATAAGTTTGCTTTAATCACCCTGAAGGCATTAGAAGAGGTGATGGGCAAAAATGGGGTGAACGCCATTTTAAATCTGGCTCATCTGCCTCATCTGATCGATCAATATCCGCCAGATAATCTAGAACGCGAATTTGACTTTGCCGATTTTTCTGCCATCAACTGGGCATTAGAAGAGATGTATGGGCCGCGCGGTGGGCGAGGGTTAGCCCTACGGGCTGGCAGAGCTACCTTTGCGGATGCCCTGCGCAACTTTGGCGCCTTAGCGGGAGTAGGCGATCTTGCTTTTAAGGTTTTGCCCCTTGAGATCAAACTGCGCATTGGCTTGCCGGCGATGGCAAAAATTTTTACTCAGCTGACCGATCAACACAGTACGGTACAGGAATATGA